>JAFNGP010000030.1:0-10826 GCA_017885175.1 bacterium | reverse complement strand
CGCCGATCGCGTGGCGCGAGGGAAGGGACGTGATATGGAGAAGAACCCCCGAGCATCTTTTCATAGGGGGCGATTATATGCCGGAGGAGGCCGAATCATGGAGGGAAATATTCGCCCGGCCCTGGAAATGACTCGACGCCGGGGAGCTTGTATGCGAGAATGAACGCATGCAGAAGAAAACCGTGAAGATGTATACGCTGAGCACCTGCAGCCATTGCAGGGCCGCAAAGAAGCTCATGAGCGATCTCGGGGTCCGGTACGATTACGTCGACGTCGATCTGCTGTCGGGAAGCGCTCGCGCCGCCGCCCTCGAAGAGGTGAGGAAGCTCAACCCGCTGTGCTCGTTCCCCACGATTCTGATCGGCGACACCGTCATCGTCGGAAACCAGGAAGACAAGATCAGACAGGCCCTGGATATCGAATGAGCGAAACCGACGACCTTTACGAACGCCTCAAGAAGCTGCAGGAGCCGAAAGGCTACTATTTCAGCGCGGACCGCGAGCGAACCATCGAGCTTCTCGCCGCGCTCCTCGTCAACAAGCGGCGCTACGGGTATATGGCATGTCCGTGCAGGCTCGCGTCGGGAGACCGGGAGTGGGACCGGGACATCGCCTGTCCGTGCTCCTACCGCGAACCGGACGTGAAGGAGTACGGCAGCTGCTACTGCAACCTGTACGTATCGGCGGCCTGGAACGACGGGACTATTCCGCACCGCTACGTGCCGGAGCGGCGGCCTCCCGGAAAGACGCGCCCCTGAGCGGGCCGCGGCCGATTCCCTCCCGCCCTCGCATAAAAAAAGCGCCCTCCACGGAGGGCGCTTTCAAGTTTATGATCGTGCCCGCGAACGTCAGCGCACGATGCTCGAATCGATGATCTGAACGTTCGAGGCCGCGCGCAGGCTGTCGAAATAGGTCGTGAGCGCCTGCTGCTTTTGCTGCTCCGTCAGATACTGCATGATATTCTGCTTCGCCTGGTCGAAGGGAACGGTGCTCGCCGGCGCGTGCTCGACGGCCTTGATGATGTGGTAACCGAACTGCGTCTCCACGACGCCGCTCATCTGCCCCGTCTTGAGACCGAACGCCGCCTTCTCGAACTCGGGGTCCATGCGTCCCCGCTCGAAAAAGCCGAGGTCTCCCCCCTGCTGCTTGCTCGGGCAGTCCGAAAACTTTCGCGCCATCTCGGCGAAATCGGCGCCCTTCTTGATCTCGCCGAGGATGCGCTGGACTTCCGCCTTCTTCGCCGCCCGGGTCGCCTCCGGATCGTTCTGGTTCACCTGGAGAAGAATATGGCTCGCCTTCACGCGCTCCGGCTGAACGAAACGCTCCTCGTTGTTATCATAAAAGGCGCGGGCATCCTGCTCGCTCACCGGCTTGATGCTCGCCGTGCGCTTGTCGAAAAGATCCTTGGCCAGAATTCCGATTTCGACCTCGCGGCGGAACTGGTCCGCGGTCATGCCGCGTTTCGCCAGATCGGCGTTGTACGCTTCGTCGGAAACGAAGTTCTTGCGGAACGCGTCCATCTCCGCGCCGACCGTCTTCGCATCCGCCTTGCTGCCCATCTTGGCGAGCGCGCCCTCGAGAAGAACCCGGTTTATCGCGTTATCGACCGCCTGTTTCTGGATGGTGGCCCTCATCCCGGCGATCTGCGCGGAGTCGGCGTATCCCTGGAGCTGCTGCGTGAGCATGGTTTCCTGGCGCTGAATGTCTTGCATCGTTATGGGCTTCCCGCCGACCTTCGCTACCACCTTGCCGGAAAGGGCCGCTTCCGCGACGCTCGCGCTGTCCCCCTTCGAACCGTCCTTCGACTTTTTCGAGCAGCCGGCCACCGAAACGACGAGCGCGATCGCGAGAACCATCGTGAGCGTTAATGACCTCATGGCACCGATCCCTCCATATAAGGTTCAAAGAAAATGAGACGCTGGCCGCAGCGACCGGCGTCCCGCCGGTTATCCCGGTTTCAGGGAGGAGCTTCCCCCCTCTATTTCAATGGAAATTAGCACTGGAAGTCCGCGAAGTCCAGATGAATAATTGCCGGCATGGACCACGAAGAACAGGAACCGGTGGAAATTCCGGTCGACGGCATTCTCGATCTTCACCAGTTCCAGCCGGGGGACGTCAAGGATCTCGTCCCCGACTATCTCGACCTTTGCCGCGGGAAAGGGATCCTCCGGGTGCGAATTGTCCACGGAAAGGGGACCGGCGCGCTCCGGACGTCGGTCCATTCGATCCTCTCGAAGCTGCCCGGTGTGGTTTCGTTCAAGCTCGCGATGGAGGACGAAGGGGGCTGGGGCGCGACGATCGTCACGCTCGATCCGCCGGGCGGGTCCGTGGATTGAACGGGCATTCCTCTTACTATAGACTGTCGCCGCGCTGCTGCATCGTGAAGGAGCCGAGAGCCCTGTCGATTTCCTTCAGAAGCTGCTCTTCACTGGCGGCGGCCGCCCCCTCGCGGGCTTCCCGCAGATAGCGGAGCGCCTCGTCCCGCTTCCCGAGATTGAGCAGCGTGCCTCCGAGATAGTAGCGGATGAGGTAGGAATCGGGCTCCGCCTCGAGGGCCGCGCGCAGATGAGCTTCGGCCTCAACGTGGCGGCGCTCCCGGCTCATGATGAGGCCGATGTATTTATGCGCGTCCGCGTCGTTCGGTTCGAGCCGCAGCGTCTCCGAAAATTCCGCGAGCGCCTCGCGCGTGCGATTCCGTTTCATGAGCTCGAAGCCGACGAGCGTGTGCATCTCGGCCTCGTAATCGAATTTCTCGACCGCGAAGGGGCCGGCGACGCTCGTCGCCGCGGCGGCGAGGCACAGCGCTCCCGCGATCGCCGCCGCGCGCGGCCACGCTCGCGCGCGAACGAGATCGACGCAATACAGCGTTCCCGCCGCGGCGGGAACGGCGAGGATCGGAACGACCGGAATCCGGTACCGCCCCGATACGAAGACGCCGATGATCGCCGCGGAATACAGGAGAAGGAATCCATAGACCGGAACCGGAATTCGTTTCGCGTGCCGGACGATCCCCACGAGCGCGAGCGGCAGAAGAAGGCCGAAGGGGAATCCGAAAGCGCCCGCCTTCCAGGTCAGCGCGGAGAGAAGCCGCGAGTACCTCCGCGACGCGTACATATCCTCGTTTCTCGGAAGCTCCCGCGAGCTCGCGAACTGCACGCTCTTCCGCACGAGCCCGGCGGCGAAATCCGCCGGCTGCTTCTTCGCGTAATCGAGAAAGAGCCGCGTGAAGACGTCCCGGTCCTCCGAATCGCTCACGGAGCCTTTCACCGCCGGCATGCGCGTGAGCTCCCGCCACTCGGAGCCGGGTCGGATCATGATCGTCCTGTCCCGCTCGGGATTGTTCCCGATGTAGAGATTGATCGGCCCCGATTCGGAGAGAAAATTGAAATCGCCGGTGGCCCGGTAGCAGATCTGCGCGACCGGCAACGCGACTGCGAGGAATCCCGCGAGCATCAGCCCTCCGCGCGCCGCGACGAGAGCCGGCCGCGCGGAGCGGGCGCGCCAGGCGAACAGGAGCCATCCGCACGCGGCGACGAAATACGGGAGAAAGGTCGCCCTCGTCACGACGCTGAGGCCGCCGCACACGCCGACAAGCGCCGCGGTCCGGAGGCCTTTCGCGTCCCGCGCCTTCAGAACGAGCAGGACGAGAACGACGGCCCATACCGCCGAGAAGCCCGCGTCGAGCAGCTCGGCGTCATAAAAAACGAGGGGGCCGTAGAACGCCGCGATCGCTCCGGCGACGGCGCCCGTACGCCGGTCGAAGAGCCTCGCGCCGAGCCGGAAGACGAGCACGCAGAGGAGCGAACCGAGCATTATCTGGATCAGCCGCGCCCACAGCATCGAGCCGCCAGTGAAGAAATAGACGACGGCGAGATAGAACGGATAGAAGAAGCCCTGCCAGAAGAACCGCTGATAGAAAATTCCCTTCTCGACGAGGAGGCGGGCGTGCTGATCGTAGCTCGCCGAATCGATGATCGGCACATGGAAGGTGGGGCTTTTCGCGATCTCGCCGAGATAGACCAGCCGCACGACGAGAGCGAGCGCGAACACGATGAGCGCGATCCGCGCAATCCCGGGGCCGGATACGCTTCCGCGCGCGGAAGCTCTACGCATCGACGGCGCCATGCGTCCCCGCCTCGAGCACGTCCCGCAGCTTGTCGCCGAGCTCGGAGATCCGGTACGGCTTTTCGATGAACCCGGAGAAACCTTTTCCGGCGAATCGTTTCGATATCTCGTGCTCGCTGTAACCGCTCGACAGCATGACCTTCGCCTCGCCGGAGATGCCGCGCATCGCGGCGAGCGTCTCGATTCCATCCATGCGCGGCATCGTGAGATCGAGGATCACGCACGAGATCGTTCCGAGGCGGTCGCGAAAGATTTCGAGCGCTTCGGCTCCATTCACGGCGAGGAGCACGCTGAAACCGAGATGCTCGAGCATGCGTTTCGCGACGGATCGCACCATTTCCTCGTCGTCGACGAGGAGCACCGTTCCGCTCCCCTGCCAGCCGGCGGAACGCGCGGAACGCTCCTCGATATATTCGACCGTGCTCGCCGACGAGGGGAAGACGAGCCGGAAAGCGGTGCCCCCCCCTTGTTCGCTGCGGATCCCGATCGCTCCGCCGTGCCCCCGCATGATGCCGAGAATGACGGGGAGCCCGAGCCCCCGTCCCGCGGACTTCGTCGTGAAGAACGGGTCGAATATCTTCCTTTGCGTCTCCTCATCCATTCCGCTTCCAGTATCGGATACCTCGAGAGCTATGTACCGGCCCTCGGGCAACCGTTCGCCGTTGACCATCCCGTTCAGGCACGCGCGATCGCACTCCATCGTGCCGGCGGATATCGCGATCACGCCGCTTTCCTCCCCGAGCGCCTCCGAAGCGTTGACGATGAGGTTCATTATGACCTGCTGGATCTGGGAAGCGTCCGCTTCGATCAGGGGCAGATCCGGCGCACAATCGATCCGCAGCTCGGCTTTCTTGGAAATCGAGACGGCGAGCATCTGCGCGGTCTCCTCGATCGCGCGCGAGAGGTTGAGGGAACCGAGCGCAAAGCGTCCCTTCCCGGAATAGGCGAGAAGCTGCCTGCACAGATCCGCGGCGCGCTTCGCGGCGCGCTCGACCTCGGCGAGGTTCACGCGGGCCGGCGCCTCCGGCGGCAGGTCCGCGACGGCGAATTCGAGATTTCCCTGGATCGCGAGGAGAATATTGTTGAAATCGTGCGCGACGCCCCCCGCGAGAATGCCGAGGCTCTCGAGTTTCTGCGATTCCCGGATTCGCGCTTCGAAGAGCCGCCGCTCGTCTTCGACGAGCTTGCGCTCGGTCTGGTCCTGCACGCCGGCGATGGCGCCGACGACGACGCCGTTTTCATCCGTTATCGGCGCCGTTTCGACACGCGCGAAGATCCGTTTTCCGTCCTTGCGGATGAATTCGAAATCGTGCTGCTCCTCGATGCCGCTGAAGCAGCGACCGAGAAGCACTTTGCATTCCTCCATCCTGCGGTCGTCCACGAACGAGAAGATGTATTTCCCGATCATCTCCTCGACCGTGTATCCGAGCATATCGGCCATGCGCGGATTGACGAAGGTGGTATGCGCATCGGCGTCGATCGTCCAGATTCCCTCCTGGAGCATCTCAATGAGCTGGCGGTATTTTTTCTCGCTCGCGCGCAACGCATCCTCGCCGCGCCTTCGTTCGGTGACATCGAGCGCGGTGAACGTCACGCCGCGCGAGAGGTCTCCCGCGGCGAGAGGCGCCGAGCTGAGCAGGATATCGATCATGGCGCCGTCCTTGCGCCGCCAGCGCGTTTCGACGGACCCGGAGCCGTTCAGGGCTATTTGCCGGTACTTTTCGTGGCCGACGTAATCGAATTCCTGATCGGTCGCGTACAGCAGCCGCGCCGATCTTCCGATAAGCTCCTCCTTCGAGTAGCCCGTCATCTCGCAGATCTTTTCGTTGACCTCGAGGATGACGCGTTCCGCAACGAGGCCGATGCCGATGGGGGCGGCCCGGAAAAGGCTGTCGAGCTTCGCCTGCCTCTCGCGCAGAATGTCGGAGGCGCGCTTGCGCTCGGTGATGTCGCGCGATACGTTCGCGAAATAGAGCGGAGATCCGCTGACCGGATCGCGGATCGCGAACGCGAGCGCGTGCACGTCGGCAAGCCGTCCCGTCAGAACGTTCCGATATTGCAGATCCCCCTCCCATCGTCCTCCCTCCAGAAGAGCCGGGATGATTCTGGACCGCAACAGATCCTGATAGGCCGGGGGTATGACGTCGTCTATCCGGAAATCCTGCACGTCGCCGGGAGAAATGCCGAGCATCTTCCCGCCCGCTTCGTTGAGAAAGATCATCTTTCCGTCGAGCGAGGCCAGGTTGACGAGCTCGCTCGAGCTATGGACGACGGCGCTGAGCTTCTGCAGCTCTTTCTGCGCCGCTCTTCGCTCCGTTACGTCCTGGGCCGCGCCTACGACGGAGACCGTCTTCCCCTCGTGCACGACCGGCGCCTCGTCGACCTCGAGCCACACCCGGCGGCCGTCCTTTGCGATGAGCTCGGCTTCGTACGGGGGTTGGCGCTCGCCCGTTTCGACGGCCCTCCGGGTAAGCTCGATTGCGCGCTTGTTCACCGGATGGTCGGAAACGAGATCTATCCATGGAATGAGGGCTTCCTCCGGCTTGTAGCCGAGGATCCTCTCGACCTGGGGGCTCAAATAGGTGAATGCATGGTCGCATGAATGCACGTAGAAGAATAGAGCGGCGCCCTTCTCGACGATGTTCCGGAATCGCTCCTCACTTTCCCGGAGCGCCTCCTCGGAGCGCGTGCGATCGCTGATGTCGATGGCGACTCCCCGGGTGCCGACGATTCGTCCCTCCCGCACGACCGGAGAAGTGTAGACGATGACCGGAAAGGTAGTCCCGTCCTTGCGGAGCGCAATGTATTCGTTGCCGGGGGACCGCCCGCCGGCGATGATGTTCTGGAGTGTCTTCATGGCGCGGGATCTGTCTCGGGGGGCCAGCGTATCGAACATGCGGATTCCCCGTTCCAGATCCTCGCGCGTATATCCGTAGTATTGGAAGGCATGCCGGTTCGCAAAAACGATTCTGCCTTCAGTATCGCTTTCGAAGATTGCAAAGGGAAGAGTCTCCGCGATCTCTCTGAAATCTTCCCGTTCGCCCACGGGGCGAATATCCGCCATTGACAGTTTCTCTGCCGGCGTTCGGCGGCCCGCTGTTGTCTTCGCTTTCAGCTTTTTCATATTGTACGCGGCACCCTGACCTGCGTCCCATTATGAGCATGAGAGCTTCAAAGTAAATCGTTATTTTCAAAACGGGCGGGCGTCGAGGCCTCGGGATGAAACAGACGGAGCCGGGCGCGGGCAGAAGCTCGATAACGGTATTCCCCGCACGCGACGCATCGGCGTCCACGTTTCCAGGATAGACTCCGCCATTCTCCCCGGTGAACTGTTCGACGGCCGCCTGGAGCGTCGCGCAATTTGCCACGACGATCGACGCGTCGGGTGTCTCCGGAACGGGTTTCGGCACGCTCACGGGGTTGTCATCCCCGCTGCATCCGCCCGCCGCTAGAATTGCCAAGAGAAACAATATCAATATGTTCTTCATGTTATTTCCTCCAAACGCATATAAGCGAGGTCCCTTACATAGCGATTCCATGCATAGAGAACGCCAAAGGCGCCCCCATAAAGTATGTAATCTATTTAATTATAATATGTTACACGGATAGATATTTCCGCTGCTCTATTGACAAATAGTTATCAATTCGGTATAATGTCACCACAAGAAGGGAATGGCTCATAGCTCGGCCGGCGCTTATTGTGGGATGCGCCGGCTTACCCCCAAATTCAGAGCGGATGCTTTCCCGGATTGATCGATGTGCGTCGAGCGGATAGGCGGGAGCGAACCTCCCGCCTATTCGTTTGCCGGCTCCGATCCACGGTCGGAGCGGATCGACGACGGTGCGCGTGACATTAAGCTGTTGACAGCACCTCGAACCTTATGCTTCCTACTCGAAGTATCTTGGTGAAGCGTTTCTCAAGAATAGGACGATCAGAAATGGGAGGAAAGGATATGAGACGGTCACTATTTTCGGTATTTCTTCTCGCGGCTTGTTTCTTTGTTGCAGCCGCGAGTCCCGGGTCTGCCGCTGACGAAGGCGCCCAGGCACCCCCCGCTCGATTGAACATCATATCGACGAATCCGATTCTCGATATGTTCACCTGGTTGAACGTCGAATACGAGCGCGTGATCATGGCGAGCGGCACGATCGGAGCCGCCGCATCGTACGTGACGTTCGACGACGGAAACAACACCTACACGAGCGCGAACGTGTTCTACCGGTACTACCCGGCGGGCATAGCGCCCGAGGGATTCTTCTTCGGCGGCCGGCTCGGAATGACGAGCGTCAAAGACGAGGAAGAAGGGAACTCCTCCACGGGATCCGCGTTCGGGTTCGGCATCGATATCGGATACACATGGCTGATCGGGCGTCCGAAGCGGATGGCACTGAGCCTCGGCATCGGGGCGGTGCGCTATTTCGGCGGGGACCTCGAGGATATGGACGTATCGATGACGCTCCCGACGATCCGGCTCGTCAACATCGGCATCGCGTTCTAGCGTTCAGCCGCGTTTCTTCAAAAGGCTGTGCCGGTATCCGTACGCGAAGTACACGGCGATCCCCGCCGCAAGCCAGAGACCGAAGCGGAGCCACGTGGCCCGCGGAAGGCCCAGCATCAGGTAGACGCACATCGCGATCCCGAGAAGCGGTATCAGCGGCACGAGCGGCGTTCTGAACGTTCTCGGCCGGTCGGGTTCGGTGCGCCGCAGGATGAGTATCCCCGCGCATACCAGAACGAACGCGAAGAGCGTTCCGATGTTCGTGAGCTCCACCATCTCGTTGATGTTCGTCACCGCGGCGATCGATCCGACCGCGACGCCCGACCAGATGGTCGTCACGTGCGGCGTCCGGTATTTCGGATGAACCCGCGCGAAGTACTTCGGGAGAAGCCCGTCCCTCGACATCGCGAAGAATATCCTCGGCTGGCCGAGCTGAAACACGAGCAGCACCGCCGTCATCGAGATGACCGCGCCGAGCGATACGATGCCCGCCGCCCAGTCGAGGCCGATCGAGGAAAATGCGGACGCCAGAGGGTTCGCGACGCCGAGCTTCTGCCACGGCTCGATCCCCGTGAGCACGATCGCCGTCGCCACATAGATGACGGTGCAGATTCCGAGCGAGGCGATGATGCCGATCGGCATGTCGCGCCCCGGATTGCGGCACTCCTCGGCGGCGGTTGAAACCGCGTCGAACCCGATGAAGGCGAAAAATATAAGGCTCGCCCCGATCCACACCCCCGTGAATCCGTTCGGCATGAACGGCGACCAGTTCGACGGCTTCACGTACATCGCGCCGACGACGATGAAGAAGACGAGAATGAGAAGCTTCAGCACGACCATCACGTTGTTGAACCGGGCCGATTCCTTTACCCCGATGACCAGTATCCACGTGATGAAGGCGACGACTCCGCCGGCGAGCACATTGAAGATAACGTGGATTCCCCCGATCGCGGGGGCCGTATTCCACGCCTCGAGCGCCTTCGCCATGTGGGAAGGAACGCTTCCTCCCGCGGCGAGAGCGGCCCCCGCCGCCTGGTGCGCGCTCCGCCAATCGACCGCGAGCCACGCGGGAATATGGATGCCGAGCCCGTGAAGGAGCTGGTCGAAATACGCCGACCACCCGATCGCGACGGCGACGTTTCCGATGCCGTATTCGAGGATCAGAACCCAGCCGACGATCCATGCGACCGTTTCGCCGAGGGTCGCGTAGGAATAGGTGTAGGCGCTTCCCGCGATAGGGACGATCGAGGCGAACTCCGCGTAGCAGAAGGCGCAGAAGGCGCACGCGATCGCCGTGATGACGAAGGAGAGGGATACCGCGGGCCCGGCGCCGTTCTGGCTCGCGCCGCCTGCGGCCGCCGTTCCGATCACGGCGAAGATTCCGGCCCCGATGACGGCGCCGATACCGAGCGACGTGAGATCCCACGCCCCGAGGGAGCGCTTCAGAGGAAGGTTGCCCGATCGGGTCGCGTCCGCGGCGAGTCGATCGAGGCTCTTGCGCCGGATGAGTTCGTTGAACTTCACAGCGGGTGGAGCTTACCCATTGGTGGCGGCCGGTTCAAGCACATTTTCTTCCAGGACGCGCGCTCGGCCTCTTCCCGCGGCCGCTCCCCCTTATATCTTGACGCCGGGGCTCTTTTGCGGCAGAATCGCCGGTCGAGGGCAGCCATCTCCTTCAATCAAGGATGATACCCATGAGAGCGAAATCGATCGTTGCGTGTCTCGTCCTCATTTTGACCGCGTCCGCATCCCGTTCGAACGCCGGGGAAGCGATCGTCGCCCGGATGGCCGGCATCATCGGTCCCTCCTCCGCGAGATTCATGGTCGACGCGATCGGGCACGCCGAAGAGCGCCGGGCGGAATGCGTCATCCTCGAGATGGACACTCCCGGCGGTCTCGACGAGTCGATGCGCCAGATCGTGAAGAAGATCATGACCTCGAGAGTGCCCGTCGTCGTCTATGTCGCGCCGTCGGGGTCGCGGGCCGCATCCGCGGGGGTTTTCATCACGATGGCGGCGCACGTCGCGGCCATGGCTCCGGGCACGAACATCGGCGCGGCCCATCCGGTCTCCATCGGTCTCGGCGCCAAGGTCGACTCCGTCATGGCAGGCAAGACGGTCAACGACGCCGCCGCGTACGCCCGCTCCATCGCCGGGAGGAGGGGCCGCAACACGGATTGGGCCGAGGACGCCGTCAGGGAGAG
>JAFNGP010000029.1 GCA_017885175.1 bacterium | reverse complement strand
CGGTTGATGATGATCGTGTTCACGTTCGGGAAATCGAGCCCCGCCTCGATGATCATCGTGCAGACGAGCACGTCGAACTTGCGTTCGAGAAAATCGATCATGCGCCCCTCGAGCTCGCGCTCGCGCATCTGGCCGTGCGCGTGCGTGATCCGCACCCGGTCCGGCAGCAGCCTGCGCAGGTACCCCTCCATGACCGCGATCGACTGCACCCGGTTGTGCACGAAGAAGACCTGCCCGCCCCGGTCGATCTCGCGCATGCAGGCGTCGCGGATGCTCGCGTCGTCGAAGGGGAGGATCTCGGTGTGAATGGGGAGGCGGTTGCGCGGAGGGGTGTCGATAACCGAAAAGTCGCGGATCCCGGAGATCGCCATCGAGAGGGTCCGCGGGATCGGCGTCGCCGTCATGCTGAGGACGTCGACCGATTTCTTCATGCTCTTGAACGAATCCTTGTGGCGCACCCCGAACCGGTGCTCCTCGTCGATGACGACGAGCCCGAGGTCCCTGAACCGGATGTCCTTCGAGAGGAGCCGGTGCGTGCCGACGACGATGTCGATCTTCCCCTCTCCCACCGCCTCGACCGTCTCTTTCTGCTTCGCGTTCGAGACGAATCTGCTCAGCGTCGCGATGGTCACCGGATACCCCGCGAGGCGCTCGCTGATCGTGCTGAAATGCTGCATCGCGAGCACGGTCGTCGGAACGAGGATCGCGACCTGCTTGCCCGACAGCGCCGCCTTGAACGCCGCGCGCACGGCGACCTCCGTCTTCCCGAACCCGACGTCCCCGCAGAGGAGCCGGTCCATCGGGCGCGGCGCCTCCATGTCCCCCTTGACCTCTCCCGTGGCGCGGAGCTGGTGCTCGGTCTCCTCGTAGGGGAAGGAGGCCTCCATCTCTTTCTGCCACGGCTTGTCGGGCGGGAACGCGAAACCCTTCGCGAGCTGCCGCGCCGCGTACACCTCGAGAAGATCACGCGCGATCTTTTCGGCGCTCTTGCGGGCCTTCTCGCGGGCCCGCGTCCACGAGGCGCTCCCGAGCCTGTCGAGCTGCGGAGCCGAGTCCTCCGCGGCGACGTACTTCTCGACGAGGCGGAGCTGGCCGATCGGGATGAAGAGGTGGTCGTCCCCGCCGTAGCGGATATCGAGGCANNTCCGTCTTTCCGCTCTCGATCTCGAGAACGCGCATGCCCATGTAGCGCCCGATGCCGTGATTCACGTGGACGATGAAATCCGCCGGCTGGAAATGCGAGGGGTCGTAGGTGAGCGACCGGCTCCGGGCGGGCGGCGTATGGTACGGGCGATGGTAGCGCCCGAAGGCCTCTTCCTCGCTCAGGAAGAAGACGCCGATCTCGGGCCAGCGGAAGCCGCTCGAAAGCCCTCCGAGGGGAAAGTCGATCTCCATCGCGATGTCCTCGAGGAGCTCCTCGGCGCGTTCCCTCTGGAATTTGTTCGCGCAGAAGAAGTAGACCCTGTTTCCGCGCTTGAGCTCTTTCTGCGCGTCGGTCACGAGGGCGCCCAGGTTCCGGCGGTAATCCCCCGGCGTGGACGTGCCGAAGCGCACGGCGCCTTCCCATTCGAGCTTGTTGATCGAGACGCGGCGCGAGCGCGCGAGCCATTCGGAGAGTTCCCCTTCCCCCGCGTACGCCTCGTCGGGCGTCGGGAAGAGATTTCCCTCGTCGCGCGTCCGGGCGTAGCGCTGCGCGATTTCCTCCCTGAACTCGGCGAGGGTGCTCTCGATATCCTCGGCGTCGACGAGAACGACGACCGGCGGCGCGTCGAAGTGCGCGAAGAGGGGAACGACCCCGTGCACGGCCGCCGCGTAATGCTCCATTCCGAAAAAGGATATCCCCTTNNNNCCCCTTCGCCGGTCAGGGCGATGTGATGGGGCGGGCGCACGCGGAGGCGCTCCCGCGCGCCGGTCGATCGCTGCGTCTCGATATCGAAGTCGCGCATCGAAACGATCTCGTCCCCGTCGAACTCCATGCGCACCGGCGTTTCCTCGGCCACCTCGAAGATATCGAGAATCCCGCCGCGGACGGCGAACTGCCCTTTCGCCTCGACCGTTTCGTGTCTCTCGTAGCCGAGACGGACGAGACGTTCCGCGAGCTCCCGCGGGTCGCGCTCCTCGCCGGCGCGCACGTCGACGAGAAGGCCGCGGAAGAGCTCGCGGGGAAAAACTTTCTTGAGCGCGGACCGGATCGTGCAGACGAGCACGCGGCATCCGCCCTCGCCGAGCGCCTCGAGCGCCTTCATCTGGAGCCCGGTGAGGCTCCGGTCGGGATCGTGGTAGTCGTAGGGGAGCATCTCGTCCTCGGGATACGGGACGACGCCGTCCACGCCGAATATGCCGAGATCCTCCTCGACGTCGCGCGCGCGCACCGGATCGGGGGCGATGACGAGAAACGGGGTTTTTCGCTCCGAGGCGAGAGCGGCGACGACGAGGGATCGCGCGCTGCCGTAGAGCCCGGCGACCTGGACGTGCGCGCTTTCGCCATCGAGCTTCCTGCAAAGCTCCCGGTACGCCTCGAGGCGGTCGATCTTCTGCTTCAGGTCGTTCCACATACGCTACCACCACGCGGGTCCTGCCGCACCGAGTCCATCACGCGGGTCCTGCCGCTGACGCTGGACATTCCCGCTCCGAGCCCAGTCGCAGGGCTCCAATGGGCTCGTTCGCGGGNNGGCGAGCAGAAACATCGCGGCGAGAAGAACCGGTATCGTGATCTCCGTCCCCGTACGAGCCGCGCGGACGGCGGGGGCGAGGTCCCTGTCCTCCTCGACGACGAGCCTGGCCCGAAGCCCGAGCGAATCGGCCGCGGCGCGCGCGTCGAGATACGCGAGATCCGACTCCTCGCGGCAGTCCGGGTTGACGGCGATCTTCCCTTTCACCTCGGAGCCGGCGAATATGGTGACGATGCCGGGCGTCTCGACGGGAGGAACGAGAATCCCTCCGGATTCTTCCGCGGGCTTGAGGGTCGCGCCGCCGGGAAGCGCGCAGGTGAATTCCGCGCCCCCCTCTCCGCTCCAGAATATCGGCTCCCCGACGAGACTCCCTTCGCTCGCGGGCCGATCCATGCCCGTCGCGAGAACGAGCTGCTGCACGAGCGGCAGGAAATACGGCGAGAGCACGAGCTCTCCCGCTTCCGGCCGCGGGTCGATGGCGGCGAACACGACCGCGCCCCCGCCGCGCCTCTCCTCCCATACGAAGGGGCCGCCCGCCGCAAACGCGAGCTTCGCGGCCCCGGGAGGGACTCCCCGAACGAACGCGGCGCTTCTGAATCTCAGGCGCGCGAGCCCCTCGAGGTCCCGTTCGTCGAACGGCGCGAGAAAACCGGGCGCGGTCGCCGGCTTCGAGAGCCGGAAAAAGCCCTGCGGCATTTCGGCGAATTCGAATTTGAGCGGATGCCGGCTGAGCCGTTCGGCGGCCGCCTTGAGCTCCGGCACGAGAAACACGACCGCCTTGCCCCCGCGCTCGACGAAGCGATCGACGATCTCGACGTCTCCCGGGGCGGGACCCCGCCCAGGCCCGAGCACGACGACGTCCGCCGCGCCGAGGTCGGCGCTCGCGAAGGCGCGCCACGAGCGTTTCACGACGGCGATGTCCCCCTCGCCCCCTCCGGGATCGAGCGCCTGCTCGAGGNNCGATCCATCCCGAGCGCTCGACGGGAAACACGACCGTTTCGGTGAAATAGTTGTCCGGGGGCATCTCTATCTCTTTTTCCATGATGCGGCGCCCCGCGATCGAGACCTCGAGTGGGAATTTCGCGGCAAGCTCGCGCGATCTGTTCCGCAGAACGATCCCGAGCTCCGCGGTCTCCCCCTCGTGGAGCGCGACGCTCGGCACGACGACGCTCTCGACCGATACGTTCGCCGCGACGTTCGCCTGCACCGGGAGAAGAAACGCCCGGACGGGAAGAGCGGCGCGGGGTTTCCCGCGCGTGGCCGGGATACCGGCGCCGCCGCGATCCGGCGCGTCGGGCGCTCCCGTTTCGCTCCTCGCCGCGGAGCGCGCGCCCGATCTCGCGAGCGCCGTTTTCTGGAAATCGGAGATGATGTAGAGCTCGCGCACGTCGCGCCGGCTTCCGGCGAGCATGCGCTCCCCGAGCGCCGCCGCGCTCCGCAGATCGGTCCCTTCCCACGACGGGCGCGCGTTCCGCAGCGCCTCGAGGACGGCCTCCTTCTCGATCTCCCCGTCGTAGACGGTCTCGCTCCCCGTATCGAAGAGAACGACGGAGACGGCGTCCCCTCGCTCGAGATTGTCGAGGATCGCGGCGAGCCGCGCGACGCCGCGGTCGAAGGCGGCGCCGCCGTCCCCCTCCGCTCCCATGCTGAAGCTCCGGTCGAGGAGGATGCACGCCGCGCGCGAACCTCCCGCCGGGAAGAGCGCCGCGAGAGAGCCGCGCACCACGGGCCGCGCGAACGCGAGCGCGACGAGGGCGACGGCGAGGATCCTCATGAGCAGGAGGAGCAGCCGCCGCACGTTTATCCGCATCATGCTGCGCCGGTCGGACCGGCTGAGGAAGCGGATCGTGCTGAA
>JAFNGP010000028.1:9617-12113 GCA_017885175.1 bacterium | reverse complement strand
CGGATGTACCGCGATTCGCGCATCAACAGGCTCTTCGAAGGGACGAGCGAGATCCAGCGCCTCATCATCGCGCACGAGGTGCTCCACGCGAGGCAGCTCTAGCGGCGCGGGAAACGTACCGCTCGCGGGGATCGTCGAAGAGCGCGGGGCCGGCATGGCCTCGCGCTCTTCGTTTCAGCTCCCCTCGAGAAACCTCGGCGCGCGGTATTGCACCGCTTCGGCGAGGTGCCGCGCCGCGATCCTCTCCGAGGCGTCGAGGTCCGCGATCGTGCGCGCGACCTGGATGATGTTCCGACGGCTCCGCGCGCTGAAGAGAAGCCTCCGCTGCGCCGCGGAGAGAAGCTCGCGCGCCTCCTTTTCCATCAAGCTCAGCGATTCGAGGTCGGATACGGGCATGTCGGCGTTCCGCTCGACGCCGGGCCGGATCCGGAAACGCTCCCGCTGCATATCGACCGCGCCGAGCACCTCCAGCCGCATCTTCGCCGAGCTCATCTCCGAGTGCCCCGATTCGCTCTCGAAGTCCCGTGGATCGACCGGCTTCACCGGCACGTGGAGGGCGATACGATCGATGAGCGGCCCGGATATTTTCGCGAGGTATCGTCTGATCGAGATCGGCGTGCATCGGCAGGGATGGCCGGACGCGCCCGCGTAGCCGCACGGGCACGGGTTCATCGCGGCGACGAGCTGGAAGCGCGCCGGGTAGCCGAACGAGGCGTTCGCTCTCGAGATGACGATCCGCCCTTCCTCGAGCGGTTGCCGCAGGCTCTCGAGAACGTTCCGCTTGAACTCGGTGAGCTCGTCGAGAAAGAGCACCCCGTTGTGCGCGATCGTGATCTCGCCCGGAGAAGCGCCTCTCCCGCCGCCGACGATGCCCGCGTCGCTCGCCGAATGGTGCGGAGCCCTGAACGGCCGCTCGAAGCTCAGCACGGCGCCGTTTCCGTTTCCAGAGACACTCGCGATCTTCGCGTTCTCGAGCGCCTCCTCCTCGCCGAGGGAAGGCAGTATCGTGGGTAGCCGTTTGGCCAGCATCGTCTTCCCGGAGCCGGGAGGCCCGACCATGATGACGTGGTGGCCTCCCGCCGCGGCGATCTGCATCGCCCGCTTCGCGGCGGCCTGCCCCACGATCTGCGCGTAGTCGAGATCGCCCCCGCGCGCCTCCGCGCGCCGGGGCGCGCCGGGGCTCTCCACGGCGCGCGGCGCGCCCCCTTCGAGAACGCGAAGCGCCTCGCCGAGATCGGCGCACGGCGCGACCTCGATCCCCTTCACGACGGCCGCCTCCGAGGCGTTCGCCTCGGGAACGAGGATGCGCCGGCAGCCGCGATCGCGCGCGTAGAGCGCGATCGGGAGAACGCCCTTGACCGGCTTGAGCCGCCCGTCGAGCGCGAGTTCCCCGAGAATGATCGACTGCGCCGAGATCGCGCAGGAGGTCTGCCCGCTCGCCGCGAGAATGCCGATCGCGATCGGCAGATCGAAGGCCGCCCCTTGCTTGCGCACGTCGGCGGGCGCCAGGTTCACCGTGATCCGTTTCTGGGGGAGCTTGAAGCCGTTGTTCTTGATGGCCGACGTGACGCGCTCGCGGCTCTCGCGGACGGCCGCGTTCGGAAGCCCGACTATCGTGAATGAAGGAAGTCCCGTGGCGAGATCGATCTCGACCGTGACCCCGAACCCGTCGATCCCCAACACCGCGCCGGAAACAATTTCAGCGATCATCCCGTACCTCCCCGCACATCGTCCCGCGATCGCTTGGCGCCCCGCGGACGCCGCGAGGCGCCCGCCGGAGCGTCACCTAGAACGAAAATTTCGGAATGCCCGGTCTCTTCTTCCCTCTCCGCCGCGTGAGCACCGCCGCCGCGACGATCGGGAGCGCGATGGTCGCGTCGCAGAGGACGCCGACCTGCTTCGCGGAAGGCGCGATCTTTCCCCAGGAGACCGCCTCGTCGAAGGTGCACCCGCTCAGGCCCCCCCACTGGGGCGGATCGGCGACGAACTGGACGGCGTAGCGATGCCCGTCGACATGCCTTCCGAGAACGTAGTTCGTGACCTCGGTCTGCTGGATGAAATTCTTCGGCGTCCCTCCCCCGACGTAGATCACCATCGTCGGCTTCATCGCCGCGATGCGCGCCGTTTCCTCGACGTCGCCGATCATGTCGAAAATGACCTTCGGCGTGCGCTCGGCGAGCCCGATGCCGATCGACGAATCTCCGATCGCGGGGCAATAGACCGGCACGCCTTTCCGGTACGCGGCGCTCAGGATTCCCTGCTCCCCCTTCGACAGGCGGTTCGCCTCCTTGCCGAGGAGATAGAGAAACTCCCTCGTCGTGTACGGACGCTCCTCGAGCGTCTTCGTCGCCCACTTCCCGATCTGCTTGTCGAGGCGCTGGAATCCCTCCTCGTCCGCGAAGGTGTCGTAGATCCGATCGACCATCTCCTCGCGGAGCTTCGCGTCGTCGACGTTCGGCGTGCCGAGGTAGTGGTAGCTCCCCGCCGTCTCGTAGA
>JAFNGP010000028.1:0-9609 GCA_017885175.1 bacterium | reverse complement strand
GCGAGGCCGAGCATGACGATGATGTCGTCGTCGAGCGCCTCGGCCCATATGCGAGCCGCCTGCGCGAGACTTCTCGCCTGGAAACTGCACCCTTCGAGACCCTCGAGAAGCTTGTCGCACGTCATGCCGGCCTTGAGCTCGATCGGCCGCGTCGGGTGGGTGAGATACTTACGCTTCACGGCGCAACTCCTTCCGGATGTGTCTCGATATCGCCTCGTAGACGATCTTCGCCGCGATGAAATCGGACGTTTCGTCGCGCTCCTTCGGACAGAGCTCGACCGCGTCCATCGCCACGACGCGCTTGTTCTCGAAGACGAACGAGAGGAGGTCCATCAGCTCGTCCCACTGGAGCCCGCCGGGCTCGGGAGTGCCGACGGCGCGGAGGATCGAGGGATCGACCGCGTCGAAATCGATCGAAAGGTACACGGGATCGGGAAGCCGCCGAATCGCCTCCCACGCGCCCTCGCTCCACCACCCGAAGACCCTCGTCCCGTCGCAGCCGCGCAGAAAATCGCGCTCCTCGCTCGAGTAGCTCCGCACGCCGATCTGGACGAGCTTCCCGAACGGGAGCGAGTTCCGCGCCGCGCACGCGTGGCTTTCCTTCTCGCCGAGGTACTGCTCGCGCATGTCGGCGTGGGCGTCGAGCCACACGACGCCGAGCGATTCGTAACCGAGGCCTTCGAGAATCCACGGAGTGATCGAGTGCTCGCCGCCGAGAAAGCAGGGAAACGTCTCGCGGAAGTAATCGCGATGAGCGCGCACGAACGAAACGAGATCGTCCTTGCCCGCGATCTTCTCCCGCAGGGTGACGATTCCCGTTTTCTCGAGATCGAGGTCGAGCGCGGAGTTGTAGAATTCGATCTGCATCGAGGCGTCGAGGATCGCCTGGGGAGCCCGGGCCGTTCCCCTGCCGTACGACGCGCTCCATTCAACGGGAACAGGGATCACCGCGACGCGATCCCTGTCCGCTCCCGAAACTTCCGGGCCGAGAAAATCGAATGTCCGTTCCATTACCGGCTCTTGTAGCTGCAGAACACCGCCGCGGCGACGACGGTGGTCCACAAGCCGTCCTTGCCCAGCGACGTCTGCGTGATGTTCGTCGTGCGGACGATCTGCCCCGCGATCTTCCATTCCTGTTTCCGTTCGTTCCACGCTCTCGTGAGATCGATCTCGATGCCGAGGGTCGAGGCGAGCATCGTCGCGGCGAGATCCTCGGTGTAATCGCCGAGCTCCTCCTGCCGCTTTCCGAACGCGTGGTGCTCGGAGATATATCCGTACCGCTTCCGGTCGGTCGGTATCGCGACGCCGATCGCGGAGCCGACGAGGCGGCGCTGCTCGTCCGTGTAGTTGGTGCTCAGCACGCAGTACACGATCTCCCCCGGACGGAGCATCGAGGCGCCCCGCGTGCGCGGGATCAGAACGCAATGGGGCGGGAAGATGCTCGAAACGTGGACGAGGTTGAACTGCGACAGCCCCGCGGCCCTCAGCGCGAGCTCGAAGCTCGTGAGCTTTTCCTTGTGCCTCCCGGCGCCGCGCGTCAGAAATATCTTGTCGGGGACCTTTCCCTCCACGGAGTACCTCTTTTCGGAATGGATCGACGTGTGTGCGGTTTCGCCGGCGACGTCTCACCGCCGCCTTCCGCAGATTGATTCGACTGCATTATGACCGAGGCGCGGGCGTTGTCAACGCCAAAAATAAAGCGGGAACGGCAGATGCCGTTCCCGCTCATTAGCACTCTCAATGCCGATATCAGGACGACGTGCTATTTCTTGGCTTTTCTGCGAACTTTGCGCTTCGCTTTCGCCTTCACTGTCTTCTTCGCCTTGGCTTTGCCCTTAGCTTTCTTCTTGGGCTTCGCTTTGGCCTTGGCTTTCTTTTTGGCTTTTGGCATTTCTCCCACTCCTTTGTGAAAGTTGAAAGCCCGCCATCGCCTCTATTGCATGCATTGCTTCGTTTAGTCGGGAGCTTCTGATGTCGCGCAACGCATGCACCGAATTAATTGTGCACATGTTATTCACTGGAGAAAAAAAGTGTCAAGACTTTTTAAAATATTTTTGGAAAATAATTTTCGCCTCCGCTCTCGCGCGGGAGCGCGACGATCATGAGATCGCGATCGCGCGATCGCGCGACGACGATTCGAAACGGCGCGCGGCACATTGACACGCGTCCTCCGCGTTGTTATAGTTCGATACCTCGCGCGCGATGAATCGGCAACGCGCGAGCACCGAACGGAGCGTATGCGATGCGACACGAAGCGGCATTCATGCGAGACGACGACGCACTCATCGCCTTCCTTGCGGAGCGTCTCGGCGGCGTTTTCACGCGGGGCGACCGCGTGGCGATCAAGCTCCACATGGGAGAGCCGGGCAACAAATACTTCATCGCCGCGCCGCTGGCGAAACGCGTCGTCGATTGCGTCGCCGCGCTCGGCGCGAAGCCGTTCATCTTCGATTCGCCGGTCGTCTACTCGAGCCCGCGCAGCGACGAGCGCCGCTATCTCGCCGCGGCGGCCGCGCACGGCTATTCGAAGAAGGCGCTCGGGTGCACCGTCGCCGTCTCGAACGGCAGCAGCTCGGCGAAGGGCTCGCACATGACGTACCGGATCTGCAAGGACCTGCTCAAGGCGGACGGCGTGCTCCTCCTCACGCACGTCAAGGGGCACGTCGCGTGCGGCATGGGCGGCGCGATCAAGAACGTCGGCATGGGATGCGTGGCCAAGGAGACGAAGGGCGCGATCCACGAGGGGGGCGAGCCGGTCTATGCGGAGGGATGCACCCGGTGCGGCGCGTGCGCGGAAAACTGTCCGACGGGGAACATCGCGCTCGACCCGGCGGGTCCGCGCTTCGGCGTCACCTGGTGCCCGGGCTGCAGCAACTGCGTCCTCGTCTGTCCGGCGCAATGCATCCGGCCGCGCGTCGCGGCATTCGACGAGCTTCTCGCCGAATCGGCCGCGATCGCGCACGGGAGATTCAAGAAAAGCTATTCCGTGAACGTCCTCAGGAATATTTCGAAGTTCTGCGACTGCATGTCGAACCCGGGCCCTCTCATCGCGAAGGACATCGGGTTCGTGTGCGCGGACCACATGGTCGCGGCGGACGCCGCCACGCTCGAGGTGATCGCGAAGGAGACGGGACGCGAGGACATCTTCGCCGAGCAGCACAAGCATTCTCCCTGGGGACACGTGCGGGCGGCGGCGCGCTTCGCGGACGTGGACACCGCCGTCGCCGTGAAAGAGATCTGAAATGGCGGAGCATGCGTTCATATTCGCGGCGCTGGGCCCGGGGTTCAAGGGCGTTCTGGACGTCCTCGCCGGAAATCCGATCCTCCTCCTCTTTTCGGTGATCGGGCTCGGCTTCCTCGCGGGAAACATCGGCATCTTCGGCTTCAAGCTCGGCGTGGCGGCCGTTCTCTTCGTCGGAATGGCCTTCGGCGCCGTCGACGAACGCCTCGTTCTTCCCGACTATATATATGTGATAGGACTCGTTCTTTTCGTGTACGCCATCGGACTCCAGTCCGGCACCGGGTTCTTCGCCTCGTTCCGCAAGCGGGGCCTCCGGCTCAACCTCTTCGCCGTCGCCATCCTCTGCGCGGGAGCCGCGCTCGCCGTGGTTCTCAAGAGCGTCATGGGACTTTCGGCGCCGAGCGTCGCCGGACTCTTTTGCGGAGCCCTCACCAACACGCCCGCCCTCGCCGCGACGGTCGAAACGATCGAGAACATGAAGGGCGCCCTGCCGCCCGAAGCGATGAAGCTCTACCTCGGGAGCCCCGTCGTCACCTACGGGCTCGCGTACCCCTTCGGCGTGCTCGGCGTCATTCTCTGGTTCTTCGTCTTCGTCAAGCTCTTCCGGATCGATTTCGCGAAGGAGGAGGCGGAGCGCCTCGAGGAAACGGGCGCGGGAATCATCCTCAGCGAAACGTTCCGCGTGACGAATCCGGCGCTCGCCGGAAAGACGGTCGAGGAAGCCCTCGGCTACCTCGGCGAGGCGGGGTTCGCGCTGAGCCGCATCCGGAAAGGAGAGACGGTCTCGATCGTCAAACCGGACACGATCCTCTCCGCGGGGGACCGGGTCGTCGCCGTAGGCGGCGAGGAGGCGCTCGAACGGGCGCGCGTTCTCTTCGGCGAGCGGTGCGCCGAGCATCTCCCCGAGGAAACGGGGAGAATCACCTATCGCCGCATCTTCGTCTCGAACAAGCGCGTGATCGGAAGGACGATCCGCGAGCTCGAGCTCCACAAGCTCTTCGACGCCGCGATCACGAGGCTCCGGCGCGGCGACGTCGATTTCGTTCCGTCTCCCGACACGATCCTCGAATCGGGCGACCGCATCCGCGTCGTCGCGCACCGCGACAATCTCGAGGCGATNNATGGTCTTCCGCCTCGGCTTCGCGGGAGGTCCGCTCATCGTCGGTCTCGTTCTCGGCAAGCTCGAACGGACCGGACCGATCGTCTGGGGTCTCCCGTACACGGCGAACCTCGTCCTCCGCCAGGTCGGACTCGTTTTCTTTCTCGCGGCGATCGGAACGAAGGCGGGCCCGGGGTTCGGCGCGACGTTCAGGACGGGCGGCTGGGGGCTCATCGCGGCCGGGGCGCTCATCACGAGCCTCGTCGCGGTGGCGGCGATACTGGCCGGGTACAAGTTCCTGAAGCTCCCCATGTCCGCGGTCATGGGCGTCGTCTCGGGAATGCACACGCAGCCCGCCTGCCTCGCCTACGCGAACCAGCAGGCCGCGAACGAGCTGCCGAACATCTGGTACGCCGCGGTCTATCCCGCCTCCATGATCGCGAAGATCATCCTCGCGCAGATCATCGTTTCGTTCCTCCTCGTGTCCTGAGGACGCCCGCCATTGACAGGGCGCGCGTTTTGCCGTACAATTACCGCCATGAAGAAGCTCATCGCGCTCGCCGCCGCCGTTCTCATCCTCGCCCCCTCCCTCGCGCGCGGGGTCGATGTATCCGTTCAGGCGGAGGACTTCACGAGCTCGTACAACATCATGCCCGAGAGCATCCGCGGCGAGGGCGGAGCGCTCATCGGCCTCGATTACGCGGGAGAGTGGGCGGAGTTCCAGGTCGCCGCCGCGACGTTCGGAACCTATACGGCGACGCTGCGCTGCTGGGGCAATCTGAACGTCCCCTACCACTTCCATCTGGTCACGATGCCCGTTCGGGGGGAGGATCCCCAGACGATCGAGATCAGCTACACCGGCAAGGGCTATTGCGGCCAATGAGGCACGGCTCTATACCCCACCGGGAGTGGGGTCGTCAGGGTGTTCGAGTCCCCGCTTACTTTCAGGCTCGTGTTCGTGTCGGGAGAGAACAACGCATGGATCGACTGGTTCCTCTTCTCGTCGGCGGCCGCCGTCGAGGCCGAAACCTGGGGATCGATCAAGAGCCTGTTCCGCTAGGCATCCGTACCGCGCGCTTCATGTCAAAACTGGATCGATGAATAGAGCGAGTACAGATCCGCCGTATCGTTCCAGATGCCCCGCGCCGGTTCCTCGTTCCGTATCCGCTCGTACTGAAGCCTGAGAACGCCGGCCTTTCCGAAGTCGCGCCGGACGCTCGCGACGATTCCCCTGCGAAATGTATCAAGCGAGTAACCGGCGTCGCTGCGCCACGTTCTTCTATCGAGCCAGCCAAGGCCGGCGCCGAAGCCCCCCCTGAGGTTGAAATCGAGCGAAGCGCCCGCGATCCAGCTCTCTTTGCGCCCGCGCCCGTCTTCGGGGGCGTCGGCCTCGCGAAGCCTCTTGTAGAAGAGTGAAAGCAGGATGCGATCATGGAAGAGCGGCGCGCGGCCCGAAGCCCGCACCCCCTCCGCGTTCGACTCGTAGGAAAGCGCCGCGAACGGCGTGTAGAAATCGGGAGCGAGGCGCACGTAATCGACCGCGAGACCGAGGCGCGGCGATTTCTCGATTGCGATTCCCCCGAGCCCCCCTCCCCCCTCCCGCGACGCCGACACGAGTCCATCCGCCGTCAAGATACCGTTCTCGTTGGTTCGATTGAAGGCGATGATCTCGCCGCGTAAACGCGCGCAGCGGATAAGGGGCGCCTCGGCTGTGGCGCTCACGGTCCATGTATCCGTCCATGTATCGGCCGATAAATATTCGAGCCCCTCGAAATCGACCGAGCGCTTGTTCTCGAAGCTCATGATCGCATGGAGGCCCGCTTTCCAGAAGAGCCCTGTGCGCCCGTCGAGGCGCTGCCACCGGGCCTCGAACCCGGCGATCTCCTGGCTGTAGTGCGCACGTTCGACGTCTCCGTAGCGGTACGCCGCATAGCTCGTCTCGAGAGCCCTGCGCGGCATCGCGTAGAACGCGATCGCTTCGACGCCCGCGACGCTATATGCGGCGAGCGCCCCCTCGACGGTGAGATCGGGACCGAGCTCCTCGAGGCTCTCGACGAGGAGCGCCCCCGCGGCGGGACCTCCGCATCCGCAGCCCGCGTCCCCCCCGACGCGCGGGCTGTCGTTCCAGTCCCAGCGCATGAAGGTGAGGGGCGTCATGGCGAGAGAATAGTACCCGACCCTCAGGCGGAAGCGCGCCGCCTCGATCTCCGCGAACGCGCTCCCCCACTCCGAGCCGAAGTATTCGGGCCCCGATTCGAGGACTCTCGATCCCTCGTTCGAGATTCGAAGAAGCCCGCCGGCGCGCAGATGCCGCGTGAGTCGTTTCGAAGCCTCGACCTCGAGCCGGTACTGGACGCTGCGTCCTGCTTGAACCGGTTCGCCGTAGAGCCCCACGGCTTCGTCGTGCGCCCCCGTATCGATCGCGAGAAACCGGATGCGCTGGAGCCCGTGATAGGAGAATGCTCCTGCCTCGGCCGGCGATCCGGATGAGCCGGTCGCCTCGGGCGCGCCGTATGCGCCGCGCGCATCCGCCGCCGCCCCGCCCGCCGCGGCCGGTCTCTCCCCCTGCCGCAGCATCTCCTCCATCGCCGCGCCGGTGTCCCCCTCCGGGTCGAATCGCGCCGCGAGAACGGCGCCTCCCTTCCCGACGAGGCACAGCGTGAACGTTTCGAAAGGGATGCCGTAGCTCGCGGACACCGTCCCTCCGGCATCCCGCGCCTGGGGAAAGGTGATGCCGTTCGACTCGATCACTCCCCGCGCCGCGAGCCGGTCGCGGTCGTCGGCGTTGATCCCGAGAACGGCGATGTCCTCGCCGCCGTATATTCGATAGAAACGCTCGCATCCGAGGAGCGCCTCGGCGCAGTGCGCGCAGCTCGAGCGCCAGAAAACGAGGAACGTGTACTCGTGTTTCGAGAAAAGCTCGTCCGACAGCGCGCTCCCCGCGCCGTCGATGAGCGGCAGATCGAACCGGGGCGCCGGTTGCCCCGGATCGAGGGCGAAGGCGGGCGATCCCGCGAACATGCTCGCCGCGATCGCGATCGCGGCGCCCGGAAGAAGCCGTGCATTCATGAACGCCGCCTCCCTGCTCCGTTCCACGTTGAAGGTTGCGCGCCGCCCTAGTATATTCGTATCTTCGAGGCTCTCAAACACATTTTGCGGGACTGCCGGAATGAACATCGACCACCGAATGAACAAAGAGATCGTGAGGCTTTCCGGGCCGGTCATGATCGGCATGCTCTCGCATACGATGCTCCAGATCGTGGACACGGCGATGGTCGGCAGGCTCGGGATCGCCCCGCTCGCCGCGGTCGGGCTCGGCTCGCTCTTCCTGCACGTCACGGTTCTCGCGTTCGGCTCCCTCGGCGTCGGCGCGCAGGCGATCACGGCGCGGCGGCACGGCGAGAAGCGTTTCGACGAATACCCGCGAATCGCGCTCAACACGTTCGCTCTCGCCCTCGCCGTCGGGATCCCCGTCTCGATCGCGGGCGGCCTTCTCTCCCCGTGGATCTTCCCGAAGCTCGCGGCCGACCCCAGCGTCGCGCGCGAGGGGATCGCGTACATGAGCATCCGGTTCGGCGGCCTTTTCTGCGTCATCGCGATGATGGCGCTCGGCGGATTCGCATACGGCGCCGCCCGCGTCAAGATCGACATGATCGTTTCGGTCGCGGTGAACGGCTGCCACATCCTTCTCAACTACCTCCTCATTTTCGGGAACGCGGGATTCCCGCGTCTCGAGGTCCGGGGCGCGGCGATCGCGTCGGTGATCAGCACGGCCCTCGGACTTCTCTTTTACCTCTACCTCGTTCGCTTCCGGATTCTGGGCCGGCTGCCGGCCTCCCTCCCCCGCGCGCGGCTCTCGAGGCCGCTCATGGCTCAGATAATCAGGATATCGGGGCCCCGCGCCGTCCAGAGCGTGACGATCGCCGGATTCCTCGTTTTTCTGAGCCTCATCGGAAGGATCGGCGTCGGCGAGCTCGCCATCAGCAACATCATCATCAAGGCGTTCGATTTCTCGTTTATGATCGGTCTCTCTATCGGAGCGGTCTCCGCGACCCTCGTCGGCCGAAGCCTCGGGGAACGCAGTCCCGCCCTCGCCGCGCGATACGGCTGGCATTCCGCCGCGATCGGCTCCCTCTTCATGGGGATCATCGGAGCTTCATTCGTTTTCTTTCCCCGGGAGATCATGGGCGTCTTCACGAGCGATCTCGCGGCGATCGAGAAGGGGGCTCTCGCGTTCAGGCTTCTCGGCGCGTTCCAGTTCATCGACGCGGTCGGCATCATCCTCTCCCGCACGCTCCAGGGCACCGGCAGCACTCTCTACGTGATGATCGCCGAGATGGCGTGCATGGGGGGCGTCCTCGTCCCGTTCACCTACGCGGCGGTGGAGATATTTCATGCGGGACTTCTCGCCGCGTGGTGCGCGATCTATCTCTATATCGTCTGCTTCGCCGGCGCTATGGCCTGGAAGTTCAGGGAAGGCGGCTGGAAGCGAGTCGAGATATGAGAAACGAGAAATCGAACGCCGTGATGAGATTCGCGCCCAGGGAAGGCCGGGCGGCTTCTTCTTGACATCGCCGCAGCATGTCGGTATATTACCATATGATTATGTAGGTATATGATAAAAGGCGGCCTGATGACGTTCGCTTCAGAATCCATGCCGTTCGAGCTCGTGGCGAGGCGCCTCAAGGCGCTCGCCGACGCATCCCGCCTGTCCGTGCTGCGGCGTCTCTGCGCCGGCGAAAAGTGCGTGACGGAGCTCGTCGATGAAACCGGTCTCGGCCAGGCGAACGTCTCGAAACACCTCCGTATTCTGCTCGGAGAGGGATTCGTGCTCGCCCGCAGGGATCGCCGAAACGTGTTCTACCGTCTTTCGAACGGAATGAGCGAGGAGATATGCGCGATCATCTGCAGGTCGATACGGGAAAATGCGGCGGACGAGAAGCGCGAGCTCGCCCGCTTTTTGAACCGGAAACCCGCGCGAAAGGCCGGTCGAGAGACATGATCAAGGTTCTGATATTTCTCGCGGTATGGATCGTCGTCATGAAGTTCGTCCTCCCCCGGCTCGGCGTGCCCACCTGAATGTCGCAAACATGCGGGATCGGGGACCGATCCGCAAAGAATGAACGCGACACGGACGCCGAAACGAAGAAGTGAGCGCGATGCCCATATTCGAATATGAATGCGGAAAATGCGGCAGGCTCTTCGAGGAGCTCGTCATGAGCGCGGCCCAGGAGGTCGCGTGCCCCTCATGCGGTTCCGCCGACATCGA
>JAFNGP010000027.1 GCA_017885175.1 bacterium | reverse complement strand
TGGCGCCGGCGGTCGAGTTCAGCGTCTTTCCGTACAAGGAGACGAACATCCGGGCGATCACGCTTCTCTACCGTATCGAATATTCGGACGTGACGTATCGCGACGTTACGATCTACGACAAGACGGCCGAGAGCCTCTGGCGCCACGCGCTCGTGATGCAAGTGGACATGACGAGGCCGTGGGGCTCGGCGCACGCCTTAATCTCCTGGTCGCAGTACTTCCACGATGCGGGCATCAATACCCTTTCGGGGCTAGCCTCCTTTTCGTACCGGCTCTTCAGGGGATTCAGCATCGATATAAGCGCGAGCGGCGCGCGCAACCGCGATCTCATCGATCAGCCGCGGCGCTCCCTCACGGACGAGGAGATCCTGCTCCGCCTCAGGTCTCTCGCCGAGACCTATTCCTACAGCACCTCGGTCGGCTTTTCGTACACCTTCGGATCGATCTACTCGAATGTCGTGAATCCCCGCTTCTGATCGCGCCGGCCCGGGCGGCACGAGCTACTTCGTATCATTGCTTTTTCCATGGAAGTTGGGTATACTAATAGCTATTCTATTGGCGGATGATATCGACCCATCGTTGAATGTTGATAGGATACTGGAGGGCAGCATATGAAGATTCAAAGCAGGATTCTCCCGGTCGTGCTCGCGCTTTTGGTCGGCCTGCATGCCGTCGCGGCGGCACAGGGCAAGCCTGCCGGAAAAGCCCCCAAGGTCCTCGCCGAGCAGAAGGTAGCTCAGATCGGCGAGATTCTCGAGATGCAGAACGTCCAGCATACATTCACGATCAAGAACATCGGCAACGCCGAGCTCCAGATTCTCGCCGTGAAGCCGAGCTGCGGGTGCTCGGTCGCCGATTTCGACAAGGTCATCGCGCCCGGGCAGGAGGGCAAGGTCAACATCACGATCGACGGGAAGAAGATCGGCGCCGGAGCGTTCGACAAGGCCTTCGCCGTCAAAACGAACGACCCCGAGAACGAGCAGTTCAATCTCGCCGTTCAGGGAACCGTGACGAAGGCGCTGGAGTTCTCGAAGGAAATGCGCTGGGCCGGCTTCGCCGACGAACCGCTCAAGATCGAGAGCTACATCACGGTGCTGCTCGCCTCTCCGATGAATATCACGGGCGCCCGTTGGGACGACGACGGCAAGGCGAAAGGCCTCGAGGCGAGGATCGGCGTCAAGCTGGACACGATCGAACGGGGCAAGAAATACCGCCTCACGGCGTGGAAAAAGGCCGATCTCGCGCCCGAGAGCGTCGTGTCGAGCATCGTGCTCTCGACCGACAACCCGAAGCTCAGGGAAAAGATAGTTCCGGTGGCGATCACGATCATGAACGACGTCGAGCTTCTTCCGCAGAGGATCTATTTCGGCCCGATGCTCCTGCCGCCCGGCGCGACGAAAGGGTTCGAGCGAACCTTCAACATCATCGCGGCGCGCGGCGATTCGCTCAAGGTCATCAAGGCCGTGTCGAGCAGGGATGACATGACGGTGAAGATCCAGGAGCTCGTGCCGGGCAAGTCTTACCGGGGCACGGTGCTCGTCCGGCCCACGAGCAAGATCGATCAGTACGCCGGTTCGATCAAGATCTATACGAATTATCCGAAGTACCGGGAGGTCGTTCTCGACGTCGTCGGCAGCGTCCGAGTCGGGAAAGGCTCCGAGGGCTCATCCAAGGGCAAGAAGTAGTCTCGCCCGGAAGTCACTGAAGTTGGAGGACAGCGCATGAAGATTCAGGAAAGAATGCTCGTCGCGGTTCTCGTGCTCATCTTTGTCGCGGGCCTCTTCGGCGCCGCGGCCGCCGCCCCCAAGGGCAAGCCGGCCGGGAAGGTCCCCAGGCTCGTGATCGAAAACAAGACGGTCCAGCTCGGAGAGGTGCTCGAAGGCCAGGATTTCCAGTACACCTTCAAGCTCAAGAACGCCGGCGAAACGGAGCTCCAGATCCTCAATGTGAGGCCCGGTTGAGGATGCTCCGTGGCCGACTACGACAAGGTCATCCCTCCCGGGCAGGAGGGCAAGGTCAATATCAAGCTCGACGGCAAGAAGCTGTTTCCCGGTTTGTTCGACAAGAAGTTCACCGTCAGGACGAACGATCCCGATAACGTGCAGTTCGATCTCGCCGTCATCGGAACCGTCAAAAGGGCGTTCGAGTTCTCGCGCGAGATGCGGTGGAGCGGATTCGTCGACGATAAGTTCAGCTTTGAGGTCATCGTGACGAGCCTGCTCCCGACCCCGGTCACCATCACGGGCGTCCGGTGGGCCGACGACGCCGCGTCGAAGTCGCTCCTGGAGAAGATCGGGCTCAAGCTCGAGACGATCGAGAAGGGGAAGAAGTACCGCATCAAGCTCTTGAAGAAGAAGGCGCTCACGCCCGAGAATCTTGTGGCGAACATCCTGATGACCACCGATTTTCCGAAGATCAAGGAAAAGAGCGTCCCGATGTCGATCATCGTGCAGAAGGACGTGGAGATCTACCCCGACCGGCTCTACTTCGGGGAGATGATCATTCCGCCCGGCGCGACGAAGGCGTTCGACCGGACCTTCAACATCGTCGCCGTCCGTGGGGATTCTCTCAAGATCATCAGGGCGGTGCCGAACAGGGACGACATGACCGTGAAGATCCAGGAGCTTCAACCGGGCAAGCAGTTCCGCGGGACGGTGTGGATCCGGCCGTCGAGCAGGCTCGGGCAGTACGCCGGGTCCATCAGGATTTATACGAATAATCCGAAGAACCCCGAGATCGTTCTCGAGATCGTGGGCAGCATCCGCGTCGGCGAGGCCGCCGAGGGAGTTCCTCCGGCCAAGAAATAGCCGATCGACCGAATCCCGCGCGCCGGCGCGCCCCGCCCCCGCGCTGCGCTTCCGCGTTTATTGGGGGG
>JAFNGP010000026.1 GCA_017885175.1 bacterium | reverse complement strand
TCCATTCCTCGAGCTTCTCGTACAGATCGCGCCGGTCGATCTCGTCGTCGGACTCCTGCTGCGCGGTCTTTTCCGGGCCGATCGCCCAGCCGGTGATATTCTCGATGCATCCCTCGAGCCACCAGCCGTCGAGCGTGCTGAACTGCGGGACGCCGTTATGGGCGGCCTTCATTCCCGAGGTTCCCGACGCTTCGTACGGCCTCCGTGGCGTGTTCAGCCAGAGATCGACGCCGGCGACCATCATCTTCCCCACACCCATGTCGTAATTATCGATGTAGGCGATTTTCACCTTCCCTTGAATCGTCTTCGCGGCGCCGATGATCTTCCTGATCGACTCTTTCCCGGATGCGTCTTTCGGATGGGCCTTCCCCGCGTAGACGATCTGGATGGGGCCGGCGTTCTCGGCGATCTGCATGAGCTTCGGAATATCGGAGATCAGCATCTCGGGTCTCTTGTACGCGGTCTGCCTTCTCGCGAATCCGATCGTGAAGCTCTCGCACGCGAACCCCGCGTTGTACCGGCTGTTCACGAAATCGACGAGCTCCTCCTTCGCCTCCATGTGGGCGGACCAGATTTCATGCTTGTCGATGGCCAGCGCCGAGCGAAGGATATAGGAATCGGCGCGCCAGCCCGGCATGTGCGTATCGAACAGCCTCTTGAAGGGCTCGGACGTCCACGTTACCGAATGCACGCCGTTCGTGATCGAATCGATCGTGTAGCCGGGAAACATCCGCCGGGACACCTCGCCGTGCTTCTTGGCGACGCCGTTGATATAGTGGCTGAAATGGAGGGCGAGCATCGTCATGTTCAGCCTGCCCTCGAAGGTCACTTCCGGCACGAGAGAATCGGGCAGCATCTCCCCCAGCATCGGCCGGGCGAACGAGAGATCGAACTGATCGTGCCCCGCGGCGACGGGCGTGTGCGTCGTGAAGAGGCATCGCTGCCGCACGCGCTCGAGATCCTTCGCCTGCCTGAACAGCTCCAGCGTCAGCATGGCGGCATGCCCCTCGTTCATGTGGAATCTCTCGATTGTCTCGATCCCGAGCGCCTCAAGCGCGCGGACGCCGCCGACGCCGAGAACGATCTCCTGCGCGAGCCGGTACTTGTCGTCGCCGCCGTAGAGATATTTGGTGAGGGTCCGGTCCCACTCGCCGTTCTCCGCGAGGTTCGTGTCGAGGAAGAGCACGGGGACGACATGGCCGGTTATTCCCTTCAGCGAATAGCGCCAGATGCGGATGCGCACCGCGCGGTTTTCGACGGTGACGCTCGCCGTGCCCGGAAGCGGCTCGAGGATGTCCGCGACGTTGAAATTGGCGGGAAGCTCGATCTGATTGCCGTCGCCGTCGATCTTCTGATAGAAATATCCGCTCTCGGACAGAAGGGTCACCGCGACTATGGGAACCCTGAGATCGGCGCACGATTTGAGCGTATCGCCGGCCAGGATGCCGAGCCCGCCGCTGTAGGTCGGGATGTTCTCGTCGATGCCGATCTCCATGGAGAAATAGGCTATCCTCGGCCTCCCCGTCGCCTCGGGGTCGGCGGCCGTATCTTCCATCGTCTTTGTATCGATTGATTCCATCGATTGATCCTATCGGCATTTTGAGACCGTGTCAAGACGCGGCGTCGGGGCGAGGCCGGAAAGAACCGAGGAAGATATAGGGCCCCCAGACGCCGATGCGGCGCATCGCGTCCCCCGCGGCGCGGTCTTCGGCGATGATCCGGGTGGCGGCCCGCCGGAGCGCTTCGAGGGGCTCCCCGCGTTCTCGAAGAAGCTCCGCATAGAACGCAGTCGCGAGCTGCTTCGCCGCGGCATCCTCCACCGGCTGGATGGTCGCAACGACCGAGCGCGCGCCCGCTTCGAGAAACGCGCCGCCGACCCCGTACCCCCACACCCGCTCGGCCTTCCTGCCGACCGCCGATTCGCAGGAGGAGATGACCGCGAGTCTCGTTCCCGATAGATCCAATTCCGCAATTTCGCCTTCGGTGAGGAGCGACGCGCCTACATTCTCCTCTTCGGACCCTCCTTCAGGGGAGGAAAGAAGCAGCGCCGCGGTCCCGCCATATTCCGGATAATGCACGCCGTGGGTAGCGATATGAACGAGGCCCGAACGGCGCATTGCCGCGATCACGGAATCCTTTGTCGCCTCGCGCCCGACGAGCTCGGTCGCATGCGGAATGAGCCGGTGCAACCCCGCGAGCTCTCCCTGAGCGTGGGGAAGGTTCTTCAGCTCGGGATAGAGCCGTTTCAGCAGAGGAGAGATCTCGGGCTTCCCGATGAGGGCCGTCCGCTCCAAGGTATCCGGGCGCTCCGCGCCGGGACGGATCGCGCTTCCCGCCCGCAGAATGAGCAGCCCGGGGCTCGCGAAAATCCTCTTTTCCTCGATGAGGAATCGGGCTCCCGCGCCGGGAGTCACGAGGGCCCCGAACGGGAGACCGCGCAGCGCCTCGTCCGGCACGAAGCAGAGCACCTCCTTGCCCTCGATGAGGGTCGAAATCGGATCGAGGAGAAGAAGGAAAAGGGCGCGGGCCATCTCCAGCGCGACCGCGGAATCCCGGACCGTTCCGGCGGCATCCGCGGCCGTTCCCGCGGCTTCGACGAAAGCGGAGACTTCCTTCGCAAGCTTTTCGCCGGAGATGGAAATCGACCGGTACGTCGCGCCCGTGCCATCCATGGCGATGACGATCGTTCTCCCGGGAGTGACGATATGCTGGATCACGAGCGCGTTTTCGGGGATCCACTTCCGGCTTCCGATGCACTGGCGAATGGCACGGTCGAGATCCCGGCCCCTGAGCGCCGAAAGACCGCTCCTGAGCTCGCGCATCTTCTCCGCCGCGAAGATGAGCGAATCGCAATCGCGGAAGCGTTCGCTCTCGAGGAGCACGAGATCCGTGCAGATCGCATCCACCAGATCGCGGCTCGCGCGCCTCGTCGACTCGAATTCCCGCCCGGCGAGATTCGTTTGAACGACGTCGATCGCCTGCCCGTAGAGCGCCTTGGCCGCCCGAAAATCGCGCGCCCCCGCCTTTGCCCCGGCAAGCAGGCGAAGGATCTCGGCCTCCTGCATCCATCCCGTTCCGCCGGCGGTGAGATCGAGCGCCTCCGAAAAGCATTCCTCCGCTTTCTTGAATTGACCAGCTCCGAATTGCAGCTTCCCGAGCGCACAGGCTATCCGGGCCTCGGAATCTCTATCGCGTTGTCTTCGGGCGATTTTCAAGGCGTCCGCGTAGCATTGCGACGCTTCCTTTGCGCGGTTCTGAGCCGCGCGGGCGTCTCCGAGCATCCGCAGGAGCTTCGACTCGAGACGACGGTTGCCCGCCCCCTCGACGATCTCCAGCGCTTCGCGTATCGTTTCAATCGCCGCGGCGAATTCCCGCTTCTCGTACCGTATCGTCGCCTGGATGGTCACCGCTTCGGACAGGTACTGCATCATGTTGAAGTTGAGATTCTCGTTCGCGGAGACGGCGGGGTCCGCGAGATTTCGCTCCGTCTGGAGAACGGCCCGTTCGACCAGATACCCCGCCCGGGAATATTCGCCGAAATCGCAATACAATCCGGCAAGGCCGATGAGCTCCGATATCTCGGTCGTCGGATCCGCGATCGCGCCGACGAGATCCCCCGAACGAACGAGGAGCGATTCCGCTTCGGCGAAGTATCCCTGCGACGCGCGCAGGNNAGGCGCGCGACGCGAACACCGGATCGCCGGCTTCGTTCGCGTAGCCGAGGCTCTCGAGAAGAAATCTCTCGGATTCGCTCCAGTCTCCTTTCCGCAGGAGGTACCGCCCAATTTTGTTCGCGCTCTGGCTCGCGAGGGGGAGATCTCCGATCGCTACGTAGCCGGCGAGCGCCTTCCGATAACACTCGTACGCTCTTTCGCCCTGATCGATCGAAAGCCAATACCGCGCATAGACTTCGCGGTCATATCCCGTCCAGTCGCCGAGCCCGAGGCTCTCGAGATCCCTGATATTCTCCTCGATCATCCCGGCCAGCTCGCGGGACGGTTTCTTCTTCCCATATATGATTTCGGAGCAGCGCCACTGCCTCTTCGCCACGCGGCAGTAGAGCCGGCGCGACTCGCGGTCCTTCAGGACCCTTTCGTAGAACTCGTTCGTCGATGGAATATGGAAAGCTTCCGATGTGAGCCCGACAGCGCGAGCCACTTCCCCTTCGATGAACGAGAGGGTCGGGCCCGCCTCCTGATCGAGCATTCCGCAGAAGAGGGTGTGGAGCGGCTGTTGGCTCGTGAGCGCGCTCACGTATCCGATCGACCGGAAGGCGTCGATGACTCGTTCGTCGGAAAGGATATGAAGCGGAATTCCGCGCGGATTCGACTCTTTCAGGAGAACATCGTCGAGAGCGGTGGCCGACGGAACGGCGAGGAACGCTCCCGCGATAATGCCGGCCGCGGATGCGATTCGAAGTGCTCTCGCTGCGGCGTGATGGATCATTCGCTCAGCATGCGTTGCGCCTTGACGGCCCACGGCGAGACCCGATCCCTCGCGAGATAGAGCTCGATGTACCGCTTCATCTCTACACGATCGCCCGATTCCCGCCAGATGACGGCCAGATTATAGCAGATTTCCACCGGAGCATCCACCACCTTGAAGGCGCTATCCAGAGCCTCGCGCGACGCGTCGAGCTCGCCCGATCGGAACAGCGCGACGGCGAGATTGTTGAGGAGGGCGGGATCGCCGGGTTGCCTGAGGAGCGCGCGCCGATAAACGTTCGCCGCCCTGCGGGGCTCTCTTCCGGCCAGGTAGAGATCGCCGAGCATCCGGTACGCTTCGCTATTCTCCGGGCGTCGCAGCATCGCTTTCTGGAGCAGGGCCTCGGTTCGATCGAATGTCTCTTTCCCGGACGCTTCGGCACCCCTGAGACGCGGCGAGTCCTCCGCGGAATTCGTCGGCCGGCCCGCGAGGCGCATGTCGCCTATATCTGCCGCGGCCAGAATCCCGGCAAGATTCGCTTCGCCGCGTCTCAGATCGGGATCCCAGGACGGCACGAGCCTCGGAAGGATCAGCGCGAACACGACGACGGCCACGACCGCGACGCCGGAGACAGCCGCGGCGGCCGCGGTCATGCGGCCGCGGGCGCGCAGGGCGGCAATCGCGCCTGAGACGAAGGAGATTATCGGAGAGCCCCGTTCGACGCCTCGCGCCCGGATGTCGCGGCGGACCGTCGCCTCGCGGACCGAGCGGTGAAGACCCATCTCGTCCAGTTCCGCCTTGATCGCGACGAGCTCCGCGCGGCAGCGCGGGCATTTCGCGAGGTGCTCCTCGCAGCTCAACCTCTCCGCGACGCTCAGCGTTCGATCGAGGTACGCCGCAATCCATACACCGTCATCGCAATAACGATCCATTTCACGCTCCCGACGCGGTTCCGCTGCATAGTCGAGCGTCCGGGAAATATCCGCTCTCCCGGC
>JAFNGP010000025.1 GCA_017885175.1 bacterium | reverse complement strand
TCTACGGCGAGCTCCACCGGTTCATCCCGGTCATCGCCGGCTGGGAGGGTTTCCGGGTGACGGAAAAGAAAGTGACGCATTTCGAACGGAAATACGGACAGAGCAAGTTCGGCGCGGCGCGCTTTCTCAACGGGATGTTCGATCTGGCGACCGTCATGTTCCTCACGCGCCGCTCGACGTCGCCGCTCCATTTCTTCGGCCGCGTCGCGTTCGTTTTCTTCGCGGTCGGCGGCTTCATCACGTTCTATTTTCTGTTGCTCTGGCTCTTCGGGAGAGGCCTGCACGTGAGACCCCTCATGGTCGGAGGCCTCGTCATGATCGTGATCGCGATCCAGATCGGATCGTTCGGCCTCCTCGCGGAGCTTTTCACGTCGAAGGCCGAGAGGACCTTCGCCTATCGCGAGTACCGGATCGATGACTAGGGGAAACGAGAAGCGCCGGTTTTGCCTTATCGGCCCGACGTATCCCTACCGGGGCGGAATATCGCATTACAACACGTGCCTCATCAGGGAGCTCGCCGCCGCGGGCGAAGTGCGCGCGATCAATTTCACGCGGCTCTATCCCGGCTTTCTCTTTCCCGGTAAAACGCAGTTCGACGAGAGCGCGCGGCCGCTCAAGGCCGATTCGACCCGCCTCATCGATTCGATCAATCCCTTGACGTGGATCAGGGCGGGCGTGCGGGCGGCGCGCTTCGAGCCCGATCTCGTTCTCGTGCAGTGGTGGCATCCCTTCTTCGCCCCCGCGATGTTCACGATATGCTCCGTGATGAAGCTCGTGCGTCGCGCGCGGGTCGTCTTCATCTGCCACAACGTGCTTCCGCACGAGAAATCGCTCGTCGACCGGTTCCTCGCGGCGCTCGCCTTCTCCGTTTCCGACGGATTCCTCGTCCAGTCGCGGGAGGACCGGGACAAGCTGCTCCGCATCCGCGCCAACGCCCCCGTCCTCGTGCATCCGCATCCGATATACGATTTCTTCGGCACGGGAAGCCTGACGCGGGAGGCGGCGCGGGCGAAGATCGGATCACCGGACGGGCCGCTTCTCCTGTTCTTCGGGTATGTCCGCGGCTACAAGGGTCTCTCGTATCTCATCGAGGCGATGCCGCTCATCCGCGAGAGAGTGCCGGCGAAGCTCCTCGTCGTCGGCGAATTCTACGAAGACACGGCGCCGTACACGGAGCTCGTCGAACGGCTCGGGCTCGCGGAGGCCGTCCGCTTCGAGAATCGCTACGTCGCGAACGAAGAGGTCGAGGGCTTCTTCGTCGCGAGCGATCTCGTCATACTCCCCTACGTTTCGGCGACGCAGAGCGGCATCGTGCAGATCGCCGTCGCCATGAATCGCCCCGTCGTCGTGACGGACGTGGGCGGGCTCGGCGAGGCCGTCTCTCCGGAAAAAACCGGATTCGTCGTGCCGCCGCGGGACCCGGCGGCGATCGCCCGCGCGGTCGTCCGGTTCTTCGAGGAGGGCTGGGCCGCGAGGATGGCGCCCTGGTTCGAGGGCGAGCGGAAGCGGTTTTCGTGGAAGGCGATGGCCGAAGCGATCGACGAGATCGCGCGGCTCGTCGAGAAAAGGTGAGCGTCGCCATGGATCGCACCGTCTATGTTATCGTGCTCAACTGGAACGGCGGGGGCGTCATCGGGCCGTGTCTCGCGTCCCTCGCTCGGGTTTCGGATCCGCCCCTCGAGATCATCGTGGTCGACAACGCTTCGAGCGACGGCTCGGCGGAGATCGTGCGCCGCGACGCGCCCCGGGCCGAGCTCATCGTGAACGAGCGCAACCTTCTCTTCGCCGAAGGGAACAACGTGGGGCTTCGGCGCGCGATCGAGCGCGGCGGTTCGCTCTTCCTCCTGCTCAACAACGACACGGAGGTCGATCCGGCCTTCCTCGCGCGGATGCTCGAAGCGCTCGAGCGCGACCCGGCGGCCGGCATCGCCGGTCCGAAGATCGTCTATGACGACGATCCGAAGCGGATTTGGTACGGGGGTGGCGGTTTCTTTCCGTTCGTATGGATTCCGAAGCACGAGAATATCAGGATGATCGACGGATCCTTTCCCGAGCGCGGGGGGGAGACGCTCTGGGTTTCGGGCTGCGCGATGCTCGTGAGGCGAGAGGTGATCGACGCCGTCGGCCTCCTCGATCCGTCGTACACGATGTACTGCGAGGACGTCGACTTCTGTCTCAGGGCGCGGCGCGCGGGATGGAAGTGCCTCTACGAGCCGCGCGCGCTCGTGCGGCACAAGGTGAGCTCCTCGAGCGGCGGCGGCATGACGCCGTTCAAGCTCGAGCACAGGATCGCGAGCACGCTGCGGCTCTTTCGAAGATTCAAGCCGCTCTGGTGGAGAATCCTCATGGCCCCCCTGCAGGGAACGCTCTTCGTTCTGCTTGCGGCCGCGCTGCTGTTCAGCGGCCGCTTCGGTCTCCTGCGCGGCGCCATGCGGGGGGCGGCGCGCCTTGCGCGCGGAGCGTGAGCTTATAAGATTAGCAATGCAAAGGCTTTGCTCGAACGGGAAAAATCTGGTAGACTTAGAATAACCCGACGGAGGTTTCGGTTGAAAAAGGAATCAACCTCGCCGGCGCCAGCTTCGGGAATCGGATTTCTCGAGCGTCTCGAGACCGGCTCTTCCTGGAAACGCGCCTGTGCGCTCGCTGCGATTCTCGTGGTCGTGCTCTGCGCGCTCATGGGGGACGTCGTTTTCAGGAACAGGATCTTTTTCGTTCCCGATTCCCAGGCCCCCATGAACTTCGCCGCGGTGGGGGAGAAGGCGCTCCGGGAGGGCACGTATCCCCTCTGGAATCCGTATCTCTTCTGCGGGATGCCGAGTTACGCGAGTCTTTCCTTCACGCCGTACGTGTATCCTCCCGCGTTCGTCACGTACGTCCTCCAGCAGTACCTCCGTTTTCCCGAGATGACGTGGCTCCTGTTTCATTATCTCATGGCGGGCGTGGGGGTGTATCTGCTCGCCCGCTTCCTCGGCGCACGCTCGTCCGTTTCGATTCTCGCGGGCGCCACCTTCATGATCATGCCGAATTTCGTCGCCATCGGCGCGTACGGCCACGGCTCGCAGGCGGGATCGATCGCGTACATGCCGTATGCGCTCCTCCTCTCGTGGCAGATCCTTCGCGGATACCGGCGCCTGACGATGGCGGCGCTCCTCGCGATCGTTCTCGGTTTTCAGATGCTGCGCGGCCACGTGCAGATCGCCTATTACACGTATCTCCTCGTCGGTCTTCTCTTTCTCTTCGAATCGGTATATCTCCTCCGCGCGGGACAGGCGCGCGCGGTCGCGAAGAGCTTCGCGTTTCTCGCCGCGGCGGTGATCCTCGCGGTGGGAATCGCCGCGGTGCTCCTCATTCCCGTGCGGCAGTACGCGGCGTACTCCATCAGGGGCGGGAGCGGCGCCGGCGGGCTCGATTACGGCTACGCGACGAACTGGAGCCTCCATCCGAAGGAGATGCTCACCTTCGTCTTCCCGTGGGCCTTCGGATACGGCGCGCCGACCTACTGGGGGGCGATGCCGTTCACCAACTACCCGAACTATCTCGGGATCGCGACCGTCGCCTTCGGTCTCTTCGCCCTCCGGTACGTGCGGGACCGCCGCAAATGGTTTCTCGTCGCGGCGATTCTCTTCGCGACCGTCCTCAGCTTCGGAAAGTTTCTCCCGATTCTCTACGGGCCGATGTTCAAGTGGCTTCCGTATTTCAACAAATTCCGGGTTCCCGTCATGGCGCTCATCGTCCAGCAGCTCGCGGCGGTCGCCATCATGGCGATCGGCGTCGAGGAGTTCCTGAGGCGCCGCGGCGAGAAGAAGCTCCCGCGGTGGCTCGAGCCCGGACGGATGAAATGGATTCTCGCCGGTGCGGCGATCGCGCTCTTTCTCGTCGTTATCGCGAGCGGCGGCATCAGGAGCGGCGTCGCCGGGAATCCGGCGATCGCGTCGAGGATTTCCGCCGGCAATCTCGAATTCGCCTCGTCCGCGTTCGCCGCGAACCTGATGAAGACCATGGGTATCGTTTTCGTCGTATGCGTCGTCGCGTTTCTCGCGATATCGCGCCGGGTGCTTGCGAATACGGTCGTTCTCGCGATCGCGATCGTCGCCGTCGCCGATCTTCTCATGGAGAACAGGAACATCCTTCATCCCGAAAAGGGCTGGCCCGGTTCCCAGGCGATCATCGCGGACAGGAGCGCGCGCGACGAGATCGCGAGGCCGGACGCGGTGACGAATTTTCTGAAGGCCGACACGACGCTCTATCGCCTTTTCCCGGTCCCCGCGGCCCAGCTCGGGCAGTGGAGCTACGGTTCGCC
>JAFNGP010000024.1 GCA_017885175.1 bacterium | reverse complement strand
GGATTCTTCAACAACGAGCTCGTGAAGGAGTTTCTCGAGCTCGATATACCGCTCACGATCGGGGTGATACCGGGGCTCAAGCATTCCGAAAAGATCTGCCTCGAGGCCGCCGAGGCGGGGAAGGACATTCTCTGCCATCTCCCGATGGAGGCGGAGAAAGAGGGTTGGGACAGCGGAGAGATTCCGCTGATCCGCGTGTCGATGAAGCCGGCCGAGATCGAGAAGGCGCTCGCGAAGGCGCTCGAGACCGCCCCGGGCGCCATAGGGATGAACAATCACATGGGCTCGAAGGCGACCGCCGATCCCGCGCTTATGAAAACGGTGCTGCGCCTCTGCCGGGAGCGCGGGCTCTTCTTCTTCGACAGCGTGACGACGNNCAACGACATGCTCGTCGACGGCGGCGACGGGGACACGCGCGAGAACATGCGGAAGCTCCTGTCGATCGCGGCGCGGAGAGGCTCGGCGATCGGCATCGTTCACGTGAAGAGCCAGACGCTCGACGATCTCCGCTGGATGATCGACGAAGCGAGGAAAGAGGGGGTCGATTTTCTGACGATCTCCCAGATGATCAAGAGAAACAACCTGGCGCCGGCAGAAGGAGGAAGGCTTTGAGCACAATAAGGCTTGGAGTCAATATCGACCACGTGGCCACGCTCCGCGAGGCGCGAAAGACGACGGAGCCCGATCCGGTGACCGCCGCGATGGCGGCGGAGCACGGGGGCGCCGACCAGATCACCTTTCACCTGCGCGAGGACCGGCGGCACATCCAGAATCGCGACGCGCGGCTCATCAGCGAGCTCTCGCAGACGCGGGTCAACATGGAGATGGCGGCCACGACCGAGATGCAGGAGATCGCGCTCGCGCTTCGCCCCGATTCGGTGACGCTCGTGCCGGAGAAGCGCGAAGAGGTGACGACCGAGGGCGGGCTCGACCTTCTCAGGATAGGCGCCGCGGCGGGCCCCATCGTCAAGTCGCTCAGGGAAGGCGGGATCACCGTGGCCGCTTTCCTCAATCCTGACCTCGCGCAGATCAAGGAAGCCGCGAAGCTCGGCTTCGACGCGGTCGAGATACATACGGGAGAGTACGCGAACGCCGGACGGACGGAGGCCGAGCGAACGCTGCGGGCGATCCGCGACGCGGCCTCGGCGACGGCCAAGCACGGGCTCAAGGTGCACGCGGGGCACGGACTGACCTACCACAACGTCCGACAGATCGTCGAGATCCGCGAGATCGAGGAGCTCAACATCGGCCACAGCATCATCTCGCGGGCGATGTTCGTCGGGATCGAGCAGGCGGTGCGCGAGATGGCGGCGCTCTTGAGGCGATAAACGAAGGCGGCGCTGCTCCGGCGGTGAGCCGCCCCGCCGCGCCGAATCGTCTCATTGATAAGGCAGCCCCGCCGGGAAGGAGTCTCCATGCCGTCCTATCCGTCAGAGCTCGTCAAGGCGGCGGGGATAGAGATCCCGTCCGTCGGCTTCTATGACGCTCCCGATCCCGCGCCGTTCGCCCCGGTCGTCGAGCCGAAGGCGGGTACCCGCATTTGCATTTTCGCGTTTTACAAGAGATGGCTCAAAGGGGAGACGCTGCGCGTCACGAAGGGCAACTTCGGCTGCGGCGGAGCGGGGCGTTCCTGGTGCGGCGTCGAGGCCCGCTCGCGCGAGGAATTCATCCGTTTCCTCGTCGACGACGAAGGGCTCAAGGCTTCGCATGATCTCATGAACCGCTGGATCGACGCGAGCGTGCCCTACCGTCAGGAGCACGAGAACATTCTCGTCGGCCCCCTGCGGGAATCGCAGTATGCGTATCTCAAGACGGTCACCTTCTTCGTGAATCCCGATCAGCTCGCTCTCATGACGCTCGGCGCGCAGTATCACAGCGCGCCAGAGGATCCGCCCCCCGTGATCTCCCCCTTCGGCTCCGGGTGCATGCAGCTCATCGGCGTCTTCAAGGACCTCGAGACACCCCAGGCGGCCGTCGGCGCCACGGATATCGCCATGCGCCAGTATCTCCCGCCCGACACGCTCGCCTTCACCGTGACGAAGCCGATGTTCGGGCGGCTCGCGGCGCTCGACGAGCGGAGCTTTCTCTCGAAGCCCTACTGGAAGAGATTGATGAAGGCGCGGGGGAAAGGGTAACCCGGGCCCAGTGGACCCCGAACTCGCGAAGATATTGTAATTGACAAATGGACGGCTATTTGATTAGTATAATATCATGATCGAAAGACCCTACTGGATCGGGCGCGTCCTCGGCGGCTGGAAGAAACGCCCCGTCGTATGGCTCGCCGGCGTGCGCCGCGCGGGAAAGACGACGATCGCCCGTATGCTGCCCGGCGCGCGTTACGTCAACTGCGATTTGCCCTCGGCCGCGCGGCACCTCGAGGATCCGGAACTCTTTTTCGGGGCGCAGCGGCCCAAATCGATTATCGTCCTGGACGAGGTGCACCGGCTCCCGGACCCGAGCCGGGTGCTCAAGATAGCGGCGGACGAATATCCGGGGCTTCGGATTCTCGCGACCGGCTCGTCGACGCTCGCCGCGACGCGGAAGTTCAGGGACGCCCTCACGGGAAGGAAAGCGGTCGTTTCGCTCCTGCCCGTTCTGTGGCCCGAATGTATAGACGAGTTCGGAGTCCGCGATCTCGACCGGCGTCTGCTGCGGGGCGGGCTTCCGGAGGCGCTTCTCGGCACGACGCGCGACGAATCGTTCTATGCCGAATGGATGGATAGTTATTACGCGAGGGATATCCAGGAGCTGTTCGGAATCAGGCATCGCGCGGGATTTCTCGACCTCCTGCGCTTGATGCTGCGGCAGAGCGGCGGGCTCGCCGACTACTCGGCCCTTGCGCGGGAGTGCGACGTCAACCGGCTCACGGTCAAGGCGCATCTCGAGGCAATGGGCATCGCGTACGCGCTCTTCGCCGTTCCTCCGTTTCATGGCGGCAGCCGGAGGGAAATTGTGCGGCGTCCCAAGGTTTACGGATTCGACACGGGATTCGTTGCGTTCGCGCGCGGCTGGAATGAGATTCGCGATGAAGATCGAGGGCTCCTTTGGGAGCATCTTGTTCTCGACGTTCTACGCGCCTCGACGGAAGGAGAAGGTCTCCACTTCTGGCGCGACAAGTCGGATCGCGAGATCGATTTCGTCGTGCGGCGCCGGGGCGGCATCGACGCCGTCGAGTGCAAGATCAACCCGGACCGGTTCGAACCCGGGGCGATCGAGGTTTTTCGGAAGCTCTATCCGCGCGGACGAAACTTCGTGGTCTGCCCCGGGGTGGACGAACCGTACGATCGCCGCATGGGGAAGCTGATCGTCCGGATTGTCGGATGCCGGGAGCTCATGAAGTCGCTGTAGGGCGCCGCCGGAGCGGCGGAGAGAGCGCTAGGACGGAAGAAAGCCCCCCGATCAGGTGTCGGGGGGCTTGTCATTTGTCGCGCGACCGAATATCGGACGTTCAGCCTACCTCTTCGGCAGGACGCTTTCGAGCGGCGTGTATTTCAGCTTGAACGCCTTCGCGACGGCCTCGTCGGTGACGACGCCCTTCATTATATTGATGCCGGTCCAGATCGTCCGGTTCGCGCGCGCGGCCTTCACGTACCCCTTGTCCGCGATCTCGATCGCGTAGGGGAGCGTCGCGTTCGTGAGCGC
>JAFNGP010000023.1:9312-9541 GCA_017885175.1 bacterium | reverse complement strand
GATAGCCCTTTGTCAGCGAAATCGACATCTTCGACGCGCCGGCGTGCCGCACGACGTTCGTGAGCGCTTCCTGCGCCACCCGGTAGAGCGCGAGCGACAGGGGGGCGGGCAGGTCCTCGTCGAAACCCGCCTCCTCGAATCCCACGTCGAGTCCGTCGCTGCGGACGAAATTGTCGATGTACCAGTTGAGTGTCGGAACGAAACCGAGCTCGTCGAGCATGGCGGGATG
>JAFNGP010000023.1:6738-9303 GCA_017885175.1 bacterium | reverse complement strand
GCCGAGCCCCTTCTCGAGCGTCTCGAGCTCAAGCTTGAGGGCGGTGAGCGCCTGGCCGACCTCGTCGTGGAGCATAAGGGAGCATTGGCGCTTTTCCTCGTCGCTGGAATCGATCAGGCGGACCGTCAGCTCGCGAAGCTCCTTCTTGCGCTTCTCGAGCACGTCGAGGAGCTCGACGCGCTCCACCGCGATTCCGAACTGCCCGGCTGCCGCATCGAAGAAGCGTCGAATATCGGGGTCGACGGACTTCGCTTCGGGCAGCCCGAAAATCACCAGGTAATCCCTGTTCGTCCCCGTTCTGAACATGAATCCGATGACCCGGGTGAAACCCATCTGTCCCCTGATGTCCTGGCTGTGTCCCGTATGGCCGGGCATGTCCTCTTCCAGGACAAAGGTGTGGCGCGATTGCATTATCTTCTTGAACGCGGAGTCTTCCAGAGACATCGTCGTGACGTGTCGCGCGACGCGCCCAGGCAAGCCGATCGACTGGAGAAGGGTCGCATGATCCTTCATACGATCGACGACGTAGATTCCGGAACTCTTCGCCCCGACATAATCCCCGAGAAGCTTCAGTATCTTGGTCATGACCTGTTTCTGACTCCGCGCCTTCGCCATGATGCGGTGGATTTTGTTGAGAAGCTCGAGCTCCACGTTGCGGCGCGCGATCTCGCTCTGCATCTGCACGAAATCGGTGACTTCCCTCAGGATCACGATGACGACGGGCGGATCGCACTCGCGGATAATGTTTGCCGCGATATGGACATCGTGATAAACGCCGTCCCTGCGGACAGTTCCAAGCTGATACGAATAGGAACCTCGCTTCATAATTTCTTCGGTCACCTTATCGAGGATGGGCAGAAGCTCCGGGCGCTCGAAATCCCGGAATTTCTTGCCCCGCATATCCGTATTCTCGTCCAGCGCGTGTATCCTGAGCCAGGCCTTGTTATGGAACAGCACGATCCCGTCCAGGCCTCCGACGATGATGCCGTCCGTCGAATATTCGAAAGCTTTCAGGATGGACTCAGCAACGTTCTTCGGATACTTCCTCATCGTGGACTTCCGCCGTGGCGGCGCTTTCGGTGCCATGCCGTACCCTCCCGTGGTCGATCTGCCGCATCGCGAGAACTGGGATCTTGTCCGGAATTCCGTTCCGCTCTATTATACCGGACGAAAAGGAATTTTGATACCGAAAGCGTCGGGGCACGCGGGCAAAGAACCGCCCTGCTCCCCGCAAGGGAGGATCAGTGAGAATATCGCTCGCGAGAGCGCGCCTTGAGCTTCGACACACCTTCCGCATCGCCCGAAGCGCGGACGAGTTCAGGGAATCGGTGATCGTGCGCCTCGAGGAGAACGGCATCGAGGGGCTGGGCGAGGCCGCGCCATCGCCGCGCTACGGGCAGAGCGCCGAATCGGCGGAGAGGGCGCTCGCGTCGATCGAGGGGGCGCTCCTCGAACCGGCCGGGCACATCGAGGACGCTCTCGAAAGAGCCGCGGGGCGGCTCGCCGGGGAGTGGGCGGCCCTCGCCGCCCTCGACATCGCGCTCCACGACCTTCTCGGCAAACGCCTCGGAGTCCCGCTGTACGCGCTGCTCGGCCTCGATCCCGGAAAGACCCCCCCGACGTCGTATACGATCGGCATCGACACGCCGGAGATCGTCGCGGAGAAGATCCGCGAGGCGGATGGCTTCCCCGTCCTCAAGGTAAAGATGGGCCTCGGGAACGATCGCGAGATCATGGAGACGGTGCGCGCACACACGGATCGTCCGGTGCGGATCGACGCGAACGAGGGCTGGACGCGGGACGAAGCGCTCGAGAAGATGCGGTGGCTCGAAGGGTTGAACGTCGAGTTCGTCGAGCAGCCGCTCCCGGCGGCGGATCTCGAAGGCGTCCGGTGGCTCGCGGAACGCACCTCGCTTCCCATCTTCGCCGACGAGAGCGTCAGGGTCGCGAGCGACGTCCCGAGACTTGCCGGAACCTTTCACGGAATAAACATCAAGCTCATGAAATGCGGCGGGATACGCGAGGCTCTCCGGATGATCCACACGGCGCGCGCGTGCGGGATGAAGGTTATGCTCGGCTGCATGATCGAGAGCTCGATCGGCATCACCGCGGCGGCGCACCTTTCGCCGCTCGCGGACTACGCCGACCTCGACGGGAATCTCTTGATACGAAACGACCCCGCGGCCGGAGCGACGACGCTGAACGGGAAACTCGTGCTGCCGGAAGGCCCCGGGCTCGGCGTGACTCTCAGGGAAGGGCCGGCCGCGAACGCTCTCGAGCGCTCGTCCGCTCGATGAGGGCCGCGCGGATCAGACCCTCCGCCTCCGCGGCGAGACCCGCCGAATAGTCGATCGTCTTCGTTACGTTCGGACGCGCGAAATAGAGAACGATCCCTCCCGCGCATTCGATGCCGAGGCTCTTGAGGGCGAGCGCGTACACGGCCGCCTGCGGCCGGTAGATCTCCATCCTCTCGCTCGCGCGCTCTGCCGTTACGTCGTCGGTCTTGTAATCGACGAGCGTCCAGGAACCGTCCTCCTCGAAGAGAAGATCGATTCTCCCCTCGAT
>JAFNGP010000023.1:0-6632 GCA_017885175.1 bacterium | reverse complement strand
CGGCGGCGCCGGACGCGTCGGGGGTCTCGAGTCCGTTCGCCGGCGCGCCCTGGGCCCGCTCGAAGGCCCCGGCGGAGAGCCTCGAAGGGGCGATAACGCCGGGCGAGCGCCGCGCTCGCTCGATGAGAGACTTCCTCGCGTCGATCCACGCGGTGCGCAGAACCGCCGCCTTGTCCTTCGACCGCTTCGCGGGCTCCTCGAATTTCACGAACGGCCGCGACTCCCCGCGAAGCGGCGGAAGCTCCGAGAACGTGAGCGAGGGCGCCTCTCCCGGCTCGAGGTGCGATCTCAGGAGATCGTAGTAGATCCCCTTCTTCGGTATGCGGGGGATAATGAGCATGTCGCCGGCGCGCGTGGCGGCGACGTATAGAAGGCGCGCCATCTCCGCCTCCTCGCGGCGCTTCTCGTTCTCGGCGAGAACTGCATAGTCGCTCGTGCGCAGCAGTCCGAAGTCGAAGGCAATATACCTCCCTCGTTCCACGAGAATGGCCTGCTTCGGTCTCCTGCTGCTCTGGACGAGATTCGCGAGGATCACAACGGGGAACTGGAGCCCTTTCGCCTTGTGAACGGTGAGGAGCCGGACCGCGTTCTCCTGCTCCTCGATGATGGAGCTTTCACTCTCCGCGGCAGCGAGCGCCTCCTGATCCTTGAACCAGCGCGCGAAACGCCGGTAAGAGCCGATCTTCCCCTCGAAGGCCCGGGCGCTCGAGACGGCTTTCCTGATGTTCGAGACGCTCTGCTCGCCGTGAGGCCTGAGAAGCGAGAGCTCCACGTACTTCGTCCGGCGGAGGAGCTCGAGCATCGTGCCCGATGGGCCGTGCTCGTTTCGTCCGCGGTGGAGCTCCGCGAGAAGCGCGAACGCCGAGGCCAAACCCTCGAACGTGCCGCACGCCCCTGCGCCGGGCGCGAGATAGTCAAGCCTCCCGCCGTTTCGCGTGAAGAGGAATATCTCCTCGTCGCTCGCGCCGAACATCGGCGAGCGGAGCGTCGCGACGAGGGCGAGAGGATCGTACGGATCCTCGATCGCCCAGATCGCGGATGCGAGGTCGCGAATCTCCTCGCGCGCGTAGTAGAGCTTTCCTCCCTCGACGATATACGGAATTCCTTCCGCCCGGAGTGGTTCCTCGTAGCTGTCGATCCCCGTCGTCCCGGGATAGATCACGGCGATATCCCCGTAGCGGAGCGGCCGCCGCTCGCGCATCCTCGAGTCCATGACGGTGACGCCCCCTTCAATGAGCCGGTGAATGAGCCGCGCGACCGCTTCCCCCTCGCGCTCGCGGATCTCGCCTGCTTTCACCTTTTCGCCGTCGAGCTCGAGCTCCACCGGCATGAGGGGGTCACCCGTTCCCGGCCGGCGGGGATGGATCGGCTCGTACCGGGCCTGGAAGGGGGAGCCTTCTTCGGGAGCCATGACCTCCGCGAAGGTCTCGTTCACCCATGCGACGATGCCGGGGACGGAGCGGAAGTTCTGCGTGATCGAGAGCACGGAGCCGGTCCGGGCGAGGCAATCCTTCACGCGCTGGTACATCTCGATGTCCGCTTTGCGAAAGCGGTATATGCTCTGCTTCGGATCCCCGACGATGAAGAGCTTTCCCGGCTCGGGTTCGCCCGCCCCGCGGTCGCCCGGCGCTCCGGCGAGCAGCCAGACGATCTCGGCCTGAACGGGATCCGTATCCTGAAACTCGTCGACGAGGAGGTAGCGATAGCGATCGCGCAGCGCATCGAGCGCCGCGTCGTTCGCAAGGAGCTCCCGGACGCGAATGAGGAGATCGTCGAAATCGAGGATGCCTTGCGCCGCTTTCCGCTTCGCGACGAAATCGAGAAACCCGTCAATGAATCCCTCGATGCGCTCCCCCAGACGATCGGAAACGCGCGTTCTCTCGCGCTCCTGCAGGGCGGCGAGATATTTGAAGATCTCCTTCTGCTCCGTGCATGCCTCGGTGGGACGCCAATTGCCCTTATTCCCCTTGCCCCCCGGCAGCGCGAGCGTGAGGAGGGCATACGAAGACTCGTCCCCCTCGAGGCCGCTGATCGAGCGCATCTTTTCTACGAACTCGTCGATCGCCACCTTCCCACGATCCTCGGGATCCACGCAGCAGTCGCGCGCGAGCTCCGCAAGGCGCGCCGCGGCGCGGGCGAACTCCTCCCGGAGCGCCGGCGGCTCTTCCTCCGCCGGGGCTTGCCGGGCGCCTGCGGGGTCTCCGTCGCATCGAGTGTCCCCGCCGCTCGGACCCGGCGACACCCCAGCGTCGTCGAAGAGGCGCTCGCACGCGCGCTCCCCGCGCCGCGCGTAGACCGCGTCCGCGAGCCCGCGAAGCGCTTCGACAGACCCACCGAGGCGGGTGAATCGCAGGATCGCCTCCTCCCACGACTCCACACCCTCCCGGAGAAAGTCATTCCAGCATTCATCGAAGAAGAGGTCGCTCTCGATCGCGTCGAGCTGGACGAAATTCGGATCGAGGCCCGCCTCGATCGGATGCTCCCGGAGAATCGTCGCCGCGAAGGAGTGGATCGTCGAGATCGGGGCGCGCTCGAGCTCGCCCGCGGCGGCATCGAGGTTCGCGCGCGCGGAGGAGGAGAGATCCCCGTCGCCGAGGCGCTCGCGGATCTTCTCGCGAAGGCGGACCTTCATCTCCCCCGCCGCCTTCTCGGTGAACGTGATCGCGACGATGCTCGTGCAGGGCGCCGCGCCGCGCTCCACGATCGAAAGGAAGCGGCTCACGAGCAGCGTCGTCTTCCCCGTGCCGGCGCCCGCTTCCACGCAGAAGGAGGCGCCGAGATCCGAGGCGGCGCGCTCGCGGGCCGCGGCATCGACGAGGGGCGCTCTGTCGTCCTTCATTCTTCCTCCTCCCCGCCGCGCATCGCGAGATAGTCCCGCGCCCGCTGGTCGTTCGCCGCCTTGACCGCGAAGCGCCGCGACATGCCCGTCGGGCACGCGAGGCGGACGTCGCAGTATCCGCATCGCAGCTCATCCGCCGGCGCGAAGAAGATGCCGCGCTCGATCCCGCTCGTGATGACGCCGATGATCGTCGCGAACTCGGGGCTCGATTCGTCCCACCCGCTCCCCGAGAAGACGACGGCGCTCTTGCCTCCTCCCGTCCCAACGTGACGGTAGCGGGCCTCTCCGGAGCGCACGTCGAGACCGAGGATGCGCCCGGCGGCCAGCAGGTAGATCGGTAGCTGCAGTGCGCTTCCCTTCGCCATATCCTGATCCGCGCCGCTGAGCCGTCCGGTCTTGTAGTCTACGATCCGGTACCGGCCGCCCGGGGCCGTGTCGAGCCGGTCGATGCGGCCGCGGAAGCGCACGACCCGTTCGCCCACCTCGTAGGTGACCTCGACCGGGTCGCGATCTCCCCCGAACCACCGCTCGAAGTGGGCGGGGACGAACTCATCCTTCTCGAGGCTCTCTTCCTCGAGGAAGAGCCGGATCGATTCGCGAATAACGCGCTTCTCCATCTCCCAGAAGACGGGAAGCCCCACGGGCTCCGTCTTCGGAACGTCCTCGAGGAACTGCTCGGTGGCCCGGTCAGCGACTCCGAGAACGTCACGCATGGACGCGTTCCCAATGGGGAGAAGCCCTTTCGCCTTGAGCGAGCCGAACACCCGCGCGAGGATCGTGTGAACGAAATTTCCGCGCTGCATGGGCGTGATCGAAAGCAAACGTTCGGGCTCATCGAGCGCCGCGATCCCGAGCACCCGCGTGAGGAAATAATTGAACGGGCAGCCCGCGAAGGTCTCGAGTGATGTCGGGGAGAAGCGCGCCCCCCCCTCCTCGAGCATCCGCCGAAGCTCGCGCACCGCCTGCGCCGACGAGAAGACCCCGTCGTAGGGGGTGAACCGCCGCGTTCCATACCGCTCCCGCACGAGCCGCGCCCCCCGCGAAAAGAACACGTTGTCGGGGAGATGGCCGGCGCCCGCAAGAAACGCCGAGGCGTTCTCGAAATCGAGCTCGTGCTCGCTCAGGAGAGCGGCCCCCCGCGCGGGCGCCCCGCCGCGCGGCACCCGTTCGCACGCGATACCCTCTCCGGGGAAGCCGTCGATCGAGCACCCGTCGATGAACCGCAGGAAAGACGACGGTATCCGTTCCTTGCCCGTACCCTCCTCGAATCGCGGGTAGCTCATGACGAGCTGTTCGCGCGCGGACTCGCGCGCGAGCGCGAAGAGAAGCGCTTCCTCGCTCAGACGCTCCAATTTCTCGGAGAGGCGGAGCGCCCCCCCGGAGCACGCGTTGAGCTCGCGGCGCTCAGCGTCGTTCAGAAATGGATCCTGGCGGATCACGGTCGGGAAGCTTCTCTCGGCGAGCCCCGGTATGAAGACCGCCCTGAAGGTGAGGCCGCGGGCCTGCGCGAGAGTGAGAATGTTGACCCCTTCCCCGCCGAGTCGCCCGTGGATCCGCCCCGATCCGGAGAGAGCCGTCTCCGCGATGCGGGCGAACGCCTCGAACGAGGCCGGGGAACCGGTCGCATCGAGCGCGGCGAGGCTCTCGATCTCGCCTTGCGCCGAGCGGCGCTCATCCGATTCCGGGAAGAGCTCTTCGACGAGCCCCGACAGGGTCAGGGCCAGATCCCGCCACGCGGTGAGGCCGCGGACCGCTTCGCGCGCCCGCACAATCTTCGCGAGGAGCGCGTCGACATCGAGCGCCGCGGCGAGCGCCTCGCGATCCTCCGCGTCCGGCCTGGACGCCGACCTGAGCCTCTCGACGAGCGCGGCGCTTTCGTCGGTCCAGCTCCGCTCGCCGGCGATCCCGGCCTCCGCGCTCTTTCTCACCCAGAGGGAAAAACGGTCGACGCTCGCCGCGCAGGCTTCGGAAGGAGCGAGGGGGGCCGAGACGAGAAACTCCACGAGGTCGCGGCGTTCCATCGATCCGCCGAGCATCCTCAAAAGCGTGAGAACGCCCTTCACCGCGGGGCTTCGCCCCGCGGAGGAGTCCGCGCGCAGATAACAGGGAATTCCCGCCTCGCCGAAGATCTCCCTCGCGAGCGGAACGTACGCCGCGGCCGAGGGAAGCACGAGCGCCACGTCGCCGAAGCGCATGTCCTCTTTTTCCGCGAGCGCGAGGATCATCCGCGCGATCTCGCGGATCTCCTGCTCCTCATCCGACGCGTTCATGAGCCTCGGACGAACCGCGCGCCCCGCGCCCGCCCCGGCGGGGACAGGCGCCTGGATCTCGAACCCGCATTCCTCGAGCAGCGTCGACGCGCTCCGCGCGAACCGGTACTCCTCCCCTTCCCCCCATGGCAGGAAGACGGTCACGTCGCGCTCGCGAGCGAGATGCGCGAGAAGTCGTCTCTGCATTTCATTGAAATCGTAGAATCCGTAGACGAACACGTGCCGTCCGAAGGACGGCGGCACGGAGCTCGAAAGCGCCGAGAGAAACAATGTCTGGACGTCGCCGCCGAGGCTTTCAGCGCGCTCCCGGAACCGCGCGTAGAGAGACAGCACGTCCCTCGTCATCTCGCTGAGGCGCCGTGCCACGGCGCCGCTTCCGATGAGCTGCCGCGCGATTTCGGAGGTGCAGCCCGCCTCCGCGAGGTCGCTGAAGGTGCCGAGGAGCGCCTCGCCGAAGCCCCTCGTCTTCGCCGCTTCGCCGAAGCGAGAGGAAACGTCGGACGATGAGACGAGTTCCCAGACGACGACGCGGTCCGCGAACGGCGGAAGCGTCGGGCCGTCGCGGCCGCCCGCGAGCGCCGCCGCAACGCCGGCGAATGTTTCGAAGCTGACGTTGAAGAGCCCGCCCGTTCTTTCCGCGAGCGTTCTTTTCAGGTAGGCTCCGAGGAGGTTCGAGCCGACGAGAATCGTGAGCGGAGCGAAGCGATCGACCCGCCGGGCCGCGGCGAGACGATCGCAAAGCGCCGTCTCGAGCTCGAAACCGGGCGATCCGAGTAATGCGTTAAAGCCCATGTCAGCCGCGCAGCGTTACTTGCCGCTCCTCATCCGCCTCCTCATGAAAATGGCGGCGATGACGACGAGAGCGATCACGAGGATCGCCACGACGGGAGGCGTGAAGAGCGGAACCGGCTCGGGCTCCACGACGTGGATGACCTGAACGCAGGTGTCGTAGAGAGCGGGATCGCCGGCCGTCCACACGATGATCCGCAGCGTATCGTACGTGCAGGCGATCGCGGTGCCCGCGTTCACGACGCCGTAGAGATCCTTGCACTCCCCGCCGGGAACGCCGATCGAGCCGCTCGCGTTGAGCGGCGGACCGACGCGCCCCTTGCTCGTAATGATATAGCCATAGCTCGTCGAAGGGACGCACTCATCCTGGTTGCAGATCGTGAACGGAACGTACGCCTGCGTCTGGCCGCGGTCGACGAGCGTCAGGGTATCCTGGAGAATCGAGAGCGTCGGCGGCGCCTCGACGACTTGAATGATGAGCGTATCGGCCGAGTAATATTTCACGCCCGTCGCGGGACGGGTGTTCGGATCGTTGCAGTCGGCGCACTCGGGCGCGCAGACGCCGTTCACGTCGGTGTACGCGACCTGCGCGATGACCGTGTCGTACGTGGAAAGACCCGCCGAACACGGGACCGTGATGCTCACGTCCTGGTACCAGATATAGCCCGAGCTCAGGATCATCGGCGTGTCGACCGGAGGAGTCGCGACAATCGCCCATCCCTTCGCGTCGCTCA
>JAFNGP010000022.1:1186-9110 GCA_017885175.1 bacterium | reverse complement strand
CGTGAAGATGGTGCCGCTGGAATCTCCCGGTCCGCGGATCCCGGTACGGCCTCGCCGCCGGAAAGACCCACTGCCAGCCCCACTCCCACGCAGCCCGTGGGTATTTGCGTTCAATTCCGTCGGGCAGCGCAACGCTTCCGAGGCGCCGCCGCAGATCCCGGTCATGCAGACGCTTCACCCGTTCGACGTGCGCGGCGAGCGCCCCCCGGAGCGCCACGGGAAGCATAGTGCGCCGGTCCTTACCACCCTTTCCGTTCCTCACGGTGATCTCGAGGCGCTCGAAATCTATATCCTTCACGCGCAGTCGCGCGCATTCGAGCAATCGAAGCCCCGCGCCATACATGAGCGACGCCATGAGCCATGGCGTCCCGCGCAGCTCGCCCAGAATTGCGCGCACCTCGTCGCGCGTGAGCACGACGGGCAGCCGCACCGAGCGCTTCGCCCTCACGACGCCCTCGAGCCACTCAAGATTCTTCCCGAGCACGGCCCGATACAGGAAAAGGATCGCGCTGAGCGCCTGATTCTGCGTCGAGGAGCTCACCCCGTCGCGCGTCGCGAGGGTCGAGAGAAACGCCGTGACCTCGGCTTCGCCGAGATTCGCGGGATGCCGCTTGCCGTGAAAAATGATAAAGCGTTTGATCCAGCCGATGTACGCCTTCTCGGTGCGCCAGCTGAAGTGGCGCGCCCGGATGGCGATATGCACCTGATCGAGAAGCTTCGGCTCCCGGGAGAATCCTTCCATCCCCTCCACCTCCCCACGAAAAACACCGCCCCCCGGGCACCCGCCGCGCCGGGATTATAGCACAGAATGAAGCGCCGCGCGCGCGGCCGATTTCTCGCGTGCCGCCTTGCGCCAATCCCATGGCGCCACGGGACGCGCGTCCGCCCACAAGCCCCGCCTCGAAAACCGCGCCTCCGCCTCGAGCGCCGCGAGATCCTTGTCCTTCGAGTACTGCCGATACTGCCACGCGAGACCCGCCCTGACCAACTCCTTGCTCAAACATCTGCCGTCCGCGAGAAGCGCGTCGCCGATCGTTCTGCCGTACCGGTCCCGCCCGAAGACCGTCACGGTGACGACGCGCCCGAAGATGAGCCCCGACGCGTACTGCTTCGCATTCTTGCCGAACGGCTGCCCCAGCTCGGGGCAGTCGATGCCGTTGACCCGCACTTTCTCGGCCTTTCCCTCATGGAGTATCGTGAACGTGTCTCCGTCGTGAACGCCGACGACCTTGCCGGCGAATCCGGCGGCCGCACGCGCACCCATGACGCGCCCCGGCACGCCGACGGCGAGCGCGAGGCCCGCGAGAACGAGCGTATGGAAGAAACGGCGATTGATAATTGTCCCCCCTTCGCGCCGGTCATCATACCGGAAAGGGCCGGGCGATTGCATAATAAAAATGCCGCCGGGCGCGCGCGGCCCCCGGCGGCATGAACACTTCCGTCGTTCGCGAACCTGCTACTTGTACTGCTTCAGGCGCTCGTCATCCGGCGCGAGCTTCCGCAGCTTCGCGAGCTGCTCCTGATACTTCGCCTTCTCGCCCGTCTTCTGGAGCAGGTCGAGATACATGAACTGGACTTCCGCGTTGGTGAGATACTTCTCGGGATCCTCGCTGTCCTTGCCGTAGTAGGAGAGGCCGGTCTCGAGCGTGGAGGCGGCCTTCTTGTATTCCTTCATGTCGGTGTACACCTTGGCGAGGATTACGTACGCGTCGTAGTGGGACTTCCGCGTCTCGATCGACATCTCGAGCGACTTCACGGCCTCGTCGTAGTTGCCCTTCTTCCAGTACGCGCTCCCCTTGTGCCGCCACGGGCACGACCACTTCGGGCTCGCCGCGTTGCACTGCTCGTAGAGCGCGATCGCTTCGTCGTAGCGGCCGATATCGAGGAGAATGTTCCCGTACTGGAACTTGTCCATCGTCGAGAGCTTCGCCTCGTTCGCCTTGAGCGTCTCGATCATTCTCTCGATCTCGTAGAAGTTGAGCCACGCGAGCGTCGTGGCGGCCGAGTAGTCCGCCGAATCCTTGAGCTGCGTGATATAGGCGTTGTAGGCGTTGATGAAATTCTCGGGAGTCTGGTCCTTCGAATAGATCTGGAAGGGGGACGGCGGCTTCTCCTGGGCCGCGATGAGCGCCGGCGCCATCAGACAGAGAACGAGCGCGAGGGCAAGAAGCTTCTTCATGGGGTGGGGTCTCCTTTCGTTGAGTGAATCCCGGAGCCTTTTTGATCTCTTGTGCGGCCCTGACACCGCATGCGGGACGGACAAACTATCGCTAAAATTTATCATTATATTTCACAAATAGCAAGAGCAAACGGCGCCTCCGACGGTTCAGACAATCTGCCAACTCCTGAGACAGGCTGCGATTACGTGCAGATAGAGCAGGATCGCGAGCACGGCGCCCAGAAAAATGACCGCCAGGAGCCCGCCCGCGAGAACGATTCCCCGGCGCGCCTCATCGATCCGCTCGGGCGTTTCGTCCCTCCGCGAGAACAGCACGGCGACCGTCCATATCAATCCCGCGAAGCCGTCGAGAAGGCCCGCGAGCAGGAGCGCGAGAGCCGCTTTCGGCGCCTCCGCCCCTCGCGCGACAATGATGGCGAGCCCGCATACGGTGAGCGCGGTGCCCGAGCCGAGAAACAGCGCCGGAAGCAGCTCCTTGCGATATTTCATTTACGTTTTCTGCTCCTTTTTCTTGGCCGCGGGGAAAAGGATGTTGTTGAGAATCAGCCGGTATCCCGGCGAGCTCGGGTAGAGGCCGAGGTCGGTCGGCGGATCGCCCACCAGATGCTGATAATCCTCGGGGTCATGCCCCCCGAGAAACGTGAACGTCCCCAATCCGAAGTTGCCGTGGAGATAGCGCACCTCGCCGCCGTCCCTAACCTCGCCGAGAATGAGCACCTTCTTCTTGATCAGACTCTTCTTGAACGACGTCGTCTGCCCCATGAAGCCCTTGATGACCGATACGTGGTCCTGGACGAGCATCGTCGGCACGGGATCGTATTTCGCGGAGAATTCGAAGAGCGTGAAATAGTCGCGCTTTTCTCCGCGCGCGGCGGCGGCGCCGGTCATGTCGATGTCGGAGTATTCGTACACGAGCGGGTCGAGCTCGAGNNGGCAATTGGGCGTCGTGCCGTCGTGATCGTATTCGCGCGGGGCGATATCGATCCCTTCGGCCGCGAGCGCGATGTCGTACGAGTCGGTCGCCGAGCACATGGCGAACACGAAGCCGCCCGCGCGGACGAACTCCCTGATCGCGCGCGCGACGGCCTTCTTCTCCTCCGAAACCTTCTTGAACCCGAGGGCCGCCGCGAGCTTCTCGTTGAGAATCTGATCCCTGATGTACCAGTCCGCCGTCCTGAATCCGGCGTAGAATTTTCCGTACTGCCCCGTGAAATCTTCGTGGTGAAGATGGATCCAGTCGTACTTTTCGAGCTCCCCGGCGAGCACCTCCCGGTCGTAGACGACGGTGTACGGGATGCCGGAGTAATCGAGCGCGAGCATCACGGCGTCGTCCCACGGCAGCTTGTTCGGCGGAGCGTATACCGCGATCGCGGGCTCCTTCTCGAGCAAGACCACGTCGGCGTTGCTGCCGTCGATTTCCTGGAGAATGGCGGCCACCTGCGCGCCGTCGACGCGCTCGATGCGCACGTTCCGCGCCTGGGCCTCCGTGGCGTAGCCGGGCTTTTCGGGTATGAGAAACGACCCGCCCCGATAGTTGAGAAGCCATTTCACGTCTTGTCCGTCGGCGAGGACGTGATAGGCGAGCCCGTACGCCTTGAGGTGATTCGTCTGTGTGAGATCCATTGGAACGAGAAAATCCGCGCGCGCGTCCGCCGCAAGGGAAGCCGCGGCGAGAACCGCGCCGATCGCGAACATGATTCGCCGCGTCGCATTCATCTCGAGCCTTTCTCCGGCGCCGGCGAGCCCGCGGTCTTTCCGAGGGCGACGTAGCGCTCGCGTACGCGCTCCATGAACGGATAGTCGGGATATCGCTCCATGAGCGTGCCGTACCGCGCGAGCGCCTCGGCGGGGTTTTCCCGCGCGGCCATATCGGCGAGCCGCTCGAGCGCGCGGGGCGCGAGCTCGTGGAGCGGATGTTTCTCGACGAGCCTCGTGAAATCCGCGCGCGCCGCGTCGAGGAAAACGGAGCCGCCGGCGCCCGCCACGGGCGCGGACTCCGCCTCGATCTCCCCCTTCATGAATACCGCCCGCGGCGCGAGGCTCGACTCGGGGAAGCGCTTCTCGAGCGCGGCGAGGGAGGCGATCGCCGCCGGGCGATTTCCGCGCGAGCGCTCGAGCACGGCGGCCCGGTACAGGCCGAGAGCGCCGGACCCTTCCGGCATCGCTCCCTTCACGTCCATCGCGAGCTCGAGGGCGTCGTTCGCCCACGGGCTCGACGGATGCTTTTCAGCGAGCTCCGAGAGCGTCTTCACCGACTCCTCGTACCTTCCGGCGAGAAACGCGAGCCGCCCGAGACCGTATCGGCCGAGGAGCGCCACGCTCGTATCCGCGTCCGCCGAGAGGCGGCCGAGCTCCGCGGCGGCGCCCCCCCAGCTCCCCGAAGCGAGAAAAATGCGACTGCGAAGCTCTTCCGCCTCCAGCCGCTGGACGAAGTTCCGCTTTCCGACGTTCGAGAGCTCGGCGAGCGCCTCGGCGGGCTTGCGCAAGTCCTCGAAAAACACCTGCGCCTTCAGCATCGCGGCCTTGTCGAAATACGGCGCGCCGAGACCGCCCCGCTTCGCGGTGTCGCAGAGAGCGAGCGCCTCCCCGAGCAGCTTTTCGCGCTCGGGCCCGGACGCGCTTCGCGCGGCGTCTCTCTTGCTCTCCGCCGCCATCAGTCTCACGTGCGGCGCGAAGGGCGACGAGCCGAACCGCTCGAGAAATTGCTGCATCAGGTCGTCGCGGAGCGAGGCGAAGCGCCCGTCCGCGCCGGCGAGCGGCATTCTCCCCATGTGGAGCAGGAGCGCATAGAGCTCGTCCTCGCGAAACGCCGGGGCGCCTTTGCCGAACAGATGCTTTCGCGCGTCGTCGTAACGCTCCGCCTCGACGAGAAGGATCGTCTTGAGCGTGCGGAAAACGCCGTTCCTGTCGCCTCCCGCCGCGGTCGTCGAATCCAGGAGAGCGAAGAGGCGTTCGCGCTTCTTCGATTCCCTGAAGATGTCGGCGACGCCCCGTATCTCGCCTTCGAACGCGCCCTGCCTCTGCCCGATAAGCAGCAGCGCGTCCCTGAAGGCGTCCTCCTCCCTGCCGACGAGCCGCTCGAGACGGATGATCTCGCGCGTGTAATATTCCGCGGTCTCCTTGAATATCGCTCCCGCGCGCAGCGTCTCGATCGCTTCGTCGTAGAGCCCCGCCTCCTGCTCCATCTTCGCGACATGGCCGTACATCGATGCGGTCTTTTCGTCGTTCGCGAGCAGGCTTCGCCAGGCGGCGACGGCGTCCGCGCGCCGGCCGAGATCCATGTACGCGCGTCCGAGGTCCCGGGCGTACGCGACCTGCCCGGGCTCCTCCGCGAGACGCCGCTCGAGGAACGAGGCGGCGTCCTGCGCGCGGCCCTCCTTGATATAACATCCGGCGAGCATCTCGTTCGCCGCGGCGATCCGCGGATACTCCGTCGCGAGCCGCTCGAGTATCGGGATAGCTTCCGCGCAGCGTCCCTGCATGAGAAAATGGTTCGCGCGATCGATCATGGCGCCCGGAGCCTCCGTCGCGCGGCTCTTCCCGGGCCGAGGCTGCGCGAATGCCGAAGCTCCGGCGAACGCGAGGATCGCCGCGCACGCCGCCGCCGCGGACGCCGCGCGCAGAAAGCGTCTTGTCCGCCGCGCGTATCCGGTCATTTCGGCTCCCTCGCCTTTTCCGAGAGCGCGCGGAAGTATTCCCGGACGAGCTCCTCGTATTCGCGGGGACCCTTCTCCTGCATCGCCCGCCGTATCATCCGGAGCAGAACCTCTTCGTCGCCGATCTCCTCGCGCCATTTCTCGGGAGCGAGCGCATCGACGTCGCCGGCGGCCGTGCTGGAACGCTCCTTCTTGTAATCCCGCTCGCGCATCGATCGCTGCGATTCGAGCATTCTCGTGACGATCCGTTCCTGCCGGTCGACGAGCTCGCTGTCGAGCTTCCCCTCGTCGAGATCCCGCGCGGCCTCCTCCATCGATCCCGCGATATCGTCGAGCTTCCCCAGCGCGTCGCGCGCGCCGCGGCTCTCCTCGGCGATCTGCCTCATGACCTCTTCCATTTTCCGCTGCTCGGCGGCGAGACGGGCCATTCCCGCGCGCTCCTCCGTCGACCACTGCCCCGATTGCCCGCGCTCGAGCAGGCGCTGAAGCTCCTGCTTGAGCGAGAGCTGCCGCTTGAGGAGCTGCTGCATCCGCTCGCGCCCGCTCCCGCCCGAACCTCCCTGCGAGACGCTTGTCCGCAGGAGCTCGATCGCCGCGAGATTCATCGCGCGGTACGCCCGCGACGAAGCCTCCGAAGCTTCGAGCGACCGCCCCTCTTCCATCGTGCCGAGGGCGAGATCTATCTCCTTCTGCGCGAGCCCGAGGCGTATGAATACGTTCGGCGAGAGCGCCATCGTCTTGCGCGCGACCTGGTAGAGATTCTGCGATATCTTCTGAACGGCCGCCTTCACGACGAGCTCCTCTTCGATCAGGTCCTGGGCGCTCGAGCGGCCCCCCTGCCCGCCGAGCTTCGGCACCACGCTCTCCTGAAGCTTGGACGCCTCGATCAGCTCCCGCGTCGAGCGCGCGATCATCTCCGCGACCTCTTTCTCCATCGTGAGCCCCATCGACATCTGACAGGTCGCGAGCGACGTGAAGAGGCTCAGCATGTCGTCGATCGCTCCCGTCTGCGAGCACTGGGCTCCCTCGCGATCCTCCCGGGACATCTGCTCCGCGGCCTGCTTCATGTCCTCTCCCGGTTTCGACCGCTCCATTTCCTTGAGAATCGAATCGAGCTCCGCGGCGAGCGAGCTGTCGCTCTCCTCCCCGGCGAATTCCCCGAGCTTCTTCTCGTAATCCTCCGCCTCCGCGCCGAGCTCCTTCTGCCGCTCCGCGAGATCCTTCGTCTCGCCCTGCGCCGTCGAATCGCGGATCGCCGTCNNTTCTCGATGAGCTTTTCCGTATCGAGCTCGATCTCGTTCATCGCGGCGGCGAGCTCGCCGGTCGGAACGTCGTTCATCATCTTCTGCAATTTTTCGATCGTCGAACGGAGATTGTCGTTTTCGATGCTCTTGAGGAGCCTCTGTATCTCCTCGATCTTCCGGCCCGCTTCCTGCGAAGCGGCCCTGTTATTCTCGAGCGTTTCGAGGCTCTTGTCGATCTCTCCCGTTATCTCCTGCATCTTGCTCTGGATCTCCCGCTGCTTCTCGAGGATCTCTCCGCTCTCGCGCCGGCGGCTCCAGTCGAGGTTCCCCTCGGCCTTGAGCTCGTCCGAGAGCTTCTTCATGCGCTCGCGGATCTCGCGCCCCTTGTCCAGAACGTCCTCGAGATCCTCGCGCCGCTGCGATTCCTCCTCGCGAATGCGCGCATAGATCTCGGATATCGACGGCACGAGAAGCCGCCGCGTCGCCGTGCGCGCGGTTCGGGGGCCCGTGGCCGTGTTGTTGTCCGCGATCTCGAGATAGTAGAGAATCCTGTCTCCCGGAAATACGCCCGCGTTCTCGAGGGACCACGCGAAGCGTCCTTCGATCTCGGTGACGGGGCCGGCGGGGACCGGAATCCGCGCCGCCGCGAAGTTCTCGTCCTTCCCCTCGCGCATGGAGAAGAGCCGCACGCCCGCGATGCCGTAATCGTCGGAGCCGCGGTACAGAAGGTCGGCGACGAGGGTGCGCGGGAGCTCCGCGCCGTCGTCGGGCGCGACGATTTCGATCGAGGGCGGAGCGTCGTCGAGCGCCGCGACCGGATACTTCACCGCGTGGTCGTTCGTGAA
>JAFNGP010000022.1:0-1127 GCA_017885175.1 bacterium | reverse complement strand
CGAGCTCGACGCGCGTCCCGGCGAGCGCGACGATCCTCCCCGCGAGGGGATCGAGTGTGTCGGCTTTCGCGCCCGTGTACGGCGGATATTTCAGCACCGCGGTCATGCCGTTGATCACGGGACGGTGGATCACCGTCACGCGGTGCTCCGCCGTCCGCACGCCTCCCGCGGAAAAGGCATAGGCGAATTCCTCGCGCACGTCGGCGAATTCGCGGCGGTACGCGTACCATTTCGCGCCCTCGCCGGGGAGCTCCGCGCCGCGCACGCCGATGCGGTTCCAGACGCCGGGAATCGTGCTCACGAAGAGCGTCGCGTCGCCGCGCATCGAGCCGTAGTTTATCGCCTCGACGGTGACCGTCTCTCCCGGCAGAACGCTGCGGTCCCCCGACGTCACGATGAGGTTGTACCGGTATGGAAACCTGAACGATCGTCCGGGATCCGCTATCGACGAGACGATCCCCACCGGGTCCGCGCGGAAGACCGCGATCTCGAGCGCGACGAGAACGCCGAGGACGATCCCCGCCGCGGTCCATGCGGGTCGTCCCGCGGCCGCGAAGATCTCGCGCGGATCGAGGCCCCGGAGCCTGTCCCGCGCGCGGCTCACCGTCGCGGCGACGAGAAATGACGAGTAGGCATGTACCCGCTCGCCCCCTTTCGAGAATTCGAGAGCCGCCTCGACGAGATTCCCGCCTCCGAGCCGCCGGTCGAGCTCTCCGGCGCGCCGGCGGTCGCCGCGCGCCGGATAGAACTGTCCGACGGCCGCAATGCACGCCGCGGCGGCGAGAGCGCCCCAGAACAGAACGAAGGAGAAAAGCGGGAAAAATCGCCAACCGCGAAGCGGAAGTTCCGCCGCGAGGAGCGCCGCGAAAGCGCCGAGACCCGCGCAGAGCAGCATGGCGACCGCGCCGCGCGCGCTCGCCATGCGCCCCGCGGCGAGAAGCCGCGCCATGACGGCGCGGAAGTCGTCGTTCACGCGGGGGCTGCCGCCGCTCGCCTCGGTGCTTCTAGGCTCGGATGTTTCCATCTTCATTTCCCTTCGCGCGGGTGGCGCCCCGAATAGCGGGTGGCACCGATGGGGCCCCCGCACGCTGCGCAGCTCGCTCTGCGAGCGAGCACGTGCGGGGTGC
>JAFNGP010000021.1 GCA_017885175.1 bacterium | reverse complement strand
GACAAAGCGTTTCTAGGCCTCGCTGTCGCGGGTCAACTCAGGGGGGAGGAATTTGAGCGCCACAGTGCGGCCGAGCTTTGTATCCTCGGCCGTGTATATGACACCCATGCCGCCCTCGCCGAGCTTTTCGAGGATATTGTAGTGAGATATGGTCTTTCCGATCATTGAAATGATTCTAGCAGCATCTTGGGGAATAATAAATAAAAAGTGGACCGCCGGGGAATCGAACCCCAAACCTACTGATTAAGAGTCAGTTGCTCTACCAGTTGAGCTAGCGGTCCATACATCGGTTTTTGACTTCCGAATATAGGGCACTAGCTCGGGTAATTCAAGAAAAATCGATTGCGGCCCCGAACACGCGGCTGGCGGTTTCCGCTCCGGCTTCGGCGCTCGACGCAAATCTCTCCGGTGTGCTTGACATATCCATCCACGCGGTGCAAGAATCCACCCGTTCGAGGTTCTCCATAAAGGCTGGAAAGAAGGAGGAACGAGATGGAGCTTCTGCGTGGAGCGTTGTCCGTTCTTGTCGGCGTCGTGCTTCTGGCTTCGTCGCTCGGGGCGGCGGTGCCGTTGTCGCTTTCGTATCAGGGAGTCCTGACCGATGCGTCAGGTGTCGCGGTCTCGGACGGATCCTACTCGATCGCCTTCAGGCTGTATGACGTCGTCTCCGGGGGGACGGAGCTCTGGACGGAAACGCAGATGGTGCAGGTTCATAAAGGGACTTTCAGCGTGATCCTTGGGGCCGTTCAGCCGCTCACTTCTCTATTCGACACGCAGTACTGGCTCGGTATTTCGGTGGAAGGAGGGGCCGAGCTCAGCCCCCGCGTGCAGCTCACCGCGGCGGCCTACAGCCTGAACTCGCAAGCGGTGCGAGGGGCGCAAAATGTTTTTCGCGGCACGGGCGATGTCGGTATCGGCACGAGGAATCCTATCGAGCGACTCGACGTCGCGGGCGCGATCCGGCTCGGCTCCACCGCCGCGGCGAATCCGGGAACGATTCGATGGACCGGCGCCGATTTCGAAGGATACGACGGCGGTTCATGGAAGTCGTTCACCGCAACGGGGAGCGGAAGTCTGCCGGGCGGGACCGCTGGACAGACGCTCCGCCACGACGGCGGCTCCTGGACCGCGAACAGCAACATCTACAACAACGGCACGAACGTCGGCATCGGCACGACGAACCCGCAGTTGAAGCTCCACGTGAACGGTCTCGCGCGCTTCGATCTGCCGACCGGCCAGTTCAACATCAGCACGCCCGGCGGCTGGCCGGGAGTGATCGTCTATTCGCAGAACGGCAATCGCCGGGATATCGTATTCGACGGTGACGGCTTGTTTATCGCCGCCGGCCCGTCCTCCTCGCCGCCTTCGGCGGAAAACGGCATTGCGCTGAGAGAAAGCGGCGACGTCGTGATCGGTACAACCAGTCCTTCGGGCTCCGGCAGACTCGAAGTATTCGAAGCCGATCCCGGACCGGGCCGGGCGGCGATAGCCGCCTATTCGAAATGGCTCAATCCGCCATCAGTCGGCGGCGGCTACGGCATCATCGGTTCCTTTTCCAGCGATGGAGTCAGCGGCGTCGGCATTTATGGAGAAGCCATAAGCGGCAGCCCGGTGGCAGGTAACATGGTAGGCGTCTACGGCTACACGAACGACGGGTACGGCGTCTACTCCTTCGGCACGCTCGGCACGACGGGCGCCACGGCTTCTATCGTCGGCACACGCGATTACGGCTGGCGCGAGGTCTATGCGATGCAGAGCGCCGGGAACTGGTTCGAGGACTTCGGGAGCGGGCAGCTTGCGGGAGGAGAGGCGAAGGTAGCTATCGATCGAGTCTTTGCCCAGACCGTCTCCCTCAGCGATGACTATCATGTGTTTCTCACGCCGCTCGGCGACTGTGCCCTCTACGTGGCGGAGAAGAATGATAAGGGTTTCGTCGTGAAGGCCGTCGGCGGCGCGGCGAAGGACGTCGCCTTCGACTACCGGATCGTCGCGAAGCGCTCGGGATATGAGGCGAAGCGGCTCGAAGCGACGGAAAGTCCCGCGGCGATGGAGCAGCGTCTCGGTGTCGGGCCGGCGATGACGACCCGTCCGCGAAAGTAATAGCGGGGAATGAAAAGCACCGGGCCGATCACTGGCAAGTGACCGGCCCGGATGAACCTGATCAAGGGGATTGCGGCCCGGCATCCGCAATGAGCGTTCGCCGGGCCGTCGCTATTTCACGATTCGATCAAAACGGCAGGTCGCTGTCCTCTTCGACGCCGGCGCCGGGGCCCGCGTCATGGCCCGTCGCGGCCGCGGGGGCGTCGACGGCCTCCGCCGGCGCGTCGGGCTGGGCGTCATCGCCCGCGAAGGCGCCTTCGCTCCGGCTTCCGAGCATCACCATNNTTCTTGAGATACTGGTTGCAGATCTCGGCGAGACGCCCGAAGACGACGACGCGGTGCCATTCGGTGCGCTTGGTTTTTTCCCCTTCGCGATTCGAGAAAACCTCCGTCGTCGCGAGCCGCAGATTCGACACCGCGGTCCCGCTCGGCGTATGGCGAAGATCGGGATCGGCGCCCAGATTGCCTATGAGAATCACCTTGTTGACACCACTCATCACCGCACCTCCTGCACTAAAAAGAAGTGAACCCTTGCCCCGTCATCCGCCGCGCCTCCCCGTCAGGTTCGTCCCCGATTGTACCCGTTTTCGCGCCAAGGTCAAGGCCGAAATGCGTTTTGAGTTGACTTGGAGCCGGGCGCCGGGCCATTATGCAGGCACTCTCCCGAAGCTCTCAGTATCAATCCGTTCACACCGAGAAGGAGGAAGTCATGCCCAATCCCAAAGTCGGCGACAAGGCCCCGGATTTCGAGCTCCCCGTCGCGATGGACAAGACGTGGAAGCTCGCCGAGAACGTCGGAAAGCAGAACATCGTGGTTCTCTTTTTCCCGCTCGCCTTCAGCTCCACGTGCCACCA
>JAFNGP010000020.1 GCA_017885175.1 bacterium | reverse complement strand
AGGACTTGAACCTGCGACCTCCTGCAGGTCAGGGATTCTTCCTTTTACGCGCGGCCGCCGACAATCTTCTGCGTATTCTCTGGAACTCCACCGATTTGTTCTCGGCGACGGACCACCGCTGGACTTCCTTGAGATCGACTTTCTTCGCCTCGGCCACGAGGAGCGCCTGCTCCAGGCACTGCAGATCGTTCCAGTGATAGAAGGCGGCGAGTCGATCCTTGACGCAATCCGTCGGCGACAACAACGAGAGACGTCCCGTCGAAAATTTCATCTCCTCAATCTCCCGAACTGGTTCCCTCCCTACTGCAAGGGGCCCGGCCGGGAATTCGATGATGAAGTCAGTGTCTTTGTGTTTGAAATAACGATCCTTCTCGACGAACCCTATCTCGAGCAGCGCTTCCTTGATGCGCTTTCTTTCGGTCGGAGCATTCTCAACNNCCGAGCGACATTTTCCTGACCGGTTTCACAACGGCTTTCCCTTCCTGCGGGGCCGCGTTCTCGTCATGGTCAATTTCTCCCGTTCTTCAGACGGGTAGAATGCAAGCGCCTTGTCGAGGAGCGAGCGAAGATCGCCCAGGAACGGATATCGAGGGTTCAATCCATAGAGTCTGGTCCTCCCGGCGCTTCGACTGTACAACACGCCACCGTTTTCCAGACGCTCGAGCTGCTTTTGAACCGGGGCAAGATCGGTTCCGAAGAAGCGCGAGATTTCTCTCGCGTATCCTTCCTTCCGAATGCGCAAGTAGAGCAGGATTCTCTCCTTGTTCTTGGATCCGAGGATCGGTTCGAGCATTGCGTTGACCTCCTTCTTAGGTCATATGACCTATTATAGAGGTCATTATGCGACACAGAAACGGGAGACTGCAAGATCTATTTCATGATAGCGGATATCTGGTGGGCGAAGCAGGACTTGAACCTGCGACCTCCTGCTTGTAAGGCAGNNGCGACGAGCCCGACGATCAGGAACAGGTTCCGGTATTTTCGAAGAGCATGCATTTCAGAGTCCTCTCTTTTCCGGGTCGATTGGAAATCCTTCTACAATGATAGCCATTAAACGGGCGATGTCAAGCAAGCTTCCGTTTCGCCGCGGAAAGCGTCTCGTTCATGCTGCCGGCACGGTAACCCTCGATGTCAACCGTGACGTACTGGAAGCCGAGCTTCTTGAGACGCGCGGCGACCCGCCGCCGCAGCCCCGCGTCGAGAAGCCTCTCGATCTCGCCCTCCGGCACTTCGATCCGCGCGAGCTTCCCGTAGGAACGGAGCCTGCAGGATCGAAATCCGAGCGAGAGAATGTACTTCTCCCCTTTGAGCACCCGATCGAGCTTCTCGACCGTGATGCGCTCCCCGTACGGAAACCGGGATGCGAGGCAGGCGAGAGCAGGCTTGTTCCACGTGGGGAGATTCCGCTCGCGCGACAGCGCCCTGATCTCCGCCTTCGTCATACCCGCCTCGATGAGGGGGCTCTTCACGCCGAGCTCCTTGACCGCGCGGAGCCCGGGCCGGTAATCCCCCGTATCGTCGGCGTTCGACGCTTCGAGCACGCAGGCGAGGCCGCGTTCTCCGGCGAGAGCGGTCAGCTTCGAGAAAAGCGCTTCCTTGCAGTAGTAGCAGCGTTCCGGCGGATTGCTGCAGAACCGCTCTTCCATGACTTCGTTCGTATGAATGACTTCGTGCGCGACGCCGAGCTTCTTCGCCAGTCGCTTCGCGCCCGCGACCTCGTCCGGCTGCACGACGGGGGAAGCGGCGGTGACCGCGAGCAGGTTATCTCCGAGAACCTCCTTCGCGACGCTCAGGAGAAAGGTCGAATCGACCCCCCCCGAGAAGGCCACGAGGGCGCTGTCGCAGCGCGCGACGATCTTCTTGAGGCGCTCGAGCTTCGCCGCGGCTCCGCCGTTTCGCGCCCTATTGCTTGACGGTCTCTTTTTCGGCATCCTTCAGCCTTTCCCTTTCGACGGCGATCGTGTCTTTCTGGGCCTTCGCGTATTTCTTCGCCTTCATGTGCTCCTCGTGCGTCTTCGAGAAGTAATGGCTCCCGTCCCCCGTCGCGACGAAGTAGAGATCGTCGCACCCTTCGAGCGGCCGCACCGCGGCGATCAGCGAGGCGAGGCCGGGGCTGCAGATGGGGCCCGGGGGAAGCCCCTTGTTCCGATAGGTGTTGTACGGCGAATCGATCCTCAGATCGCTGTAATGAAGGCCGCGGCGCACGCCGCCGAGCGCGTAGGCGACCGTCGGGTCGGCCTCGAGGCGCAACCCCTTGCGCAGGCGATTGTGGTACACGGCGGAAATGCGGTTCATCTCGGATTGGTCTTGCGCCTCGGCCTGCACGATCGACGCGAGGGCGACGATCTCGTTCGTCGAGAGCCCGACGTCGTTCGCGTACTTCGCGACCTTTTCCCGATAGACCTCGCGGAATCGCCCGACCATGAGCCTCGCCAGGTCGCGCGACGAGATCGGCCAGCTCAGGAGATATGTGTCGGGAAAAAGGTATCCTTCGAGCGTGGGCGCGTTGATGCCGAGCTGCCTCGCGAAG
>JAFNGP010000019.1:197-2883 GCA_017885175.1 bacterium | reverse complement strand
TCGGGTTGAACGGATTCGGATAGATCGACCCGAGGGCCGTGACTTTCGGCGCGGCGGCGAGGTCATCCTCCACCGCCGTCGGCACGTCGAAGCCGTAGCAATGCGTCCGGGCGCGGTCGTGGCCGTACATCGGCCACCAGAGATCATCTTTCGTGTAATTGTACGATCGAAGCTCGCGGCACTGGACGGTGCCGGCGCTCGTCGCCACGAAGATCTCGACCCACCCGTCGCCGTCGACGTCCCCCGCCGCGGCGGAGGTGATTATGTTCGCGCCGAAATAGATCGGGAAGCTGGGTGTCCGCACGCCGCTGCCGTACCACGAGAAGAACTGATTGTACGGGCTCCCCACCATGACATCGGCGTTGGTCCCGAGAGCCGCCGCTGACGGCAGCGGGCCGACGTCGCTCGGCCAGTAGCCGGCCGCTTGCGGCCATCCCGGGAGTATCTCGCCCAGACGATTGATGGCCGTCAAGAATCCATTCCAGCGTAACACCGGCGGTTCGCCCCCCGGCCTGTGGATCTTCGAAGATACGACGATGTCGAGGCGCCCATCATGGTCGACGTCCTCGATAATCGGGGACGACGATATAGAGCCGGTAACCTGCGGGATCGTCGTCCATACGTTCCCGGCGGTCGTGATAACGTACACCCGGCCGTCCGTCGCTCCGACGACGATCTCCAGGCCGGCGCTGGAGGTATTGATGTTTCCGAGCGCGGGTCCGGCCGTTACGATCCCATCGAGCTGAACGGGCCATGCGCCCGAGAACATTTCTCCGTTCCCCTCGAAGAGGTACACCCTCGAGATCGACGCGTTGATGCGCGCCGCGACCGCTATTTCAGGGGTGCCATCGCCATCGACGTCGCCGACGGCGGGACTGGCGAACGCGGCGCCTTCGACTTCGTACGGCCAACCCTTATACACAGCGCCATTTCCCCTGAGGACATGAACCCTGCCCCCCGACGCGCAGACGATCTCGAGCTTGCCGTCGCCGTTGATGTCGGCGAGGGAGGGCGTCGTTCTCACCGGGCTGCCCTCCGCATAGAACCAGAGCTGAGCTCCATGACGGTCGTAGACGTAGAGCGCGCCGTTATTGCAGCCGACGACGATCTCGTTCCGGTAGTCGCCGGTGANNTCCACGCATAGAGCTTCCCGTTGTCGCAGCCGATCGCGATCTCGAGCGTCGCCAGATTGTCGTCGATCGCGGCGATGACGGGCGACGAATGGAACGAGCCGGCGGTCACCGTGGGCCAGCCGTTCTCGTTCGGCACCTGCCACGCGATCGTGTGCGGTCCGCTCAGGTTGTCATTCTCGTTGTACTCGAGCACATCGTCATCAGTATCAACCTGGAAGTAACTGTGCCATTCCGCGAAGACGGCGCTCGATACGGGCGAGGTCGTCCACGACACGGAATCACCCACAGCAAGGCTCGAGACCAAATGCCGCTCGTCTCCGGCCAACCCCACCGGCGGGGCGCTCGCGCGGTCCTTGTAGTAGTCGATGTAGAACGCGCCGGTAAACCAGTAGCCCGCGTTCTTCACCTTCACCGTGCCGGTGACGGTCGTTCCCGGCTGCGGATTCGTGCTGCTCCACACGACGCTCGCGACAATGAGGTTCGGACCGGTGTCGCAGGATGGACCGTAACGGCCGATGAGCTGCCCGCACGGGCTCCGGCCGGGAGCGCAGGGGGATATCGTCGAGATGGACGGATCGCCGGGCGCATTGCAGAACCACGGATCGGCCGAGATGTTGTAATTGATACCCGTTTGATTCGGGATCAGGCCGCCGTAGTTGCCGTTCGGGTTGCTGTAGACGTCGCAGCACGAGATCGACGCTGTGAACGGATTGGCCCAAGCGACTATGCCATAGCAATCGGAGAAAGACACGATGGTATGATCCATCGTCAGGTTAACGTCGCTAAGCAGCGTGATTGTACCGCCTCCGGTAGGGGAGTGGTTCGAGTAAAAAGTGGAATGCGAGATCGTTGCTTGGCAACGAGACATGAATATCGCGGCCCCGTCCTCGTGCACCCAATTATTCACAAAGAGGCACGAATCAATTACCGCGTTTAATGCGCTGCTTGAAGCGAGACCGCCGCCCAGATCGATAGCACCGCCATCCCCTGGATAATTGTATTGATAGGCTATGTTGTCGAAGAAGCTGCACCTCTTGAAGGTGACGACGCTCGAATCGCGAGCCATGGCCGCGCCACCCTTGTTGGCCGAGTTGCTTCTGAATGTGCAATCGATCAGGTTGACGTGCGCGCGGCTTCTGCACAGGACCGCTCCGCCGGAGCCGGGGTAGCCGGCATCATACTTTGAATCGGCGTTCCGAAGGGTAAACCCTTTGATCACAATCGTGGGCGTGAGCTTGTCGAAGAAAAAGCAGCGCCCCAGCGCCTGCGCATCGATGATGGTGCTCGTCTCTCCCGCGACGCTCACGATGAAGAGCTGCTTTGTCACGTTGATGTCGTGCTCGTTGTAGGTGCCCGCGAAGACCAGGATGCTGTCCCCCGCGGTGGCCGCGGCCACGGCCGCCTTGATGGTCGGGGCGTCCCCCGAGCCGTTCGCGTACACGTGCCAGGTGGCGCCTGCGGCCGGCAGGGCGGCCGATGCAACGATGAACGCGGCGAGCAAACCGCACAGCTTAGCTCTTTTCATGTTCCCACCTCCGGAAAGGAAGTCACCG
>JAFNGP010000019.1:0-148 GCA_017885175.1 bacterium | reverse complement strand
TAGCAGATTTCTCGGACCAGTTCAAGTAAGTTGTGCACTCCCTGTTGTGCGCTCACTCGAATTCAACTTCTGCCACAAACCGTGGTAGCAGGTGCGGCTCAATTCTGAATGGCAACTGCGCCTACCGGCCTATTCCCCCTCATTGAGG
>JAFNGP010000018.1 GCA_017885175.1 bacterium | reverse complement strand
GACATAGCATCCGCGGCCGAAATGAGCAGATATTGGAGACAGTGGCCCGGGTCGGTGACATTCAAGTTATACTGGTGGGGAGCACGAGCACCCTGCACGATGGGGATCTGGCCCGTCAGCTGGATCAGGCGGGGGTGCGACTGAATCGTGAGTATGTCCCGCACATCGAGGAGATCTACCAGCTTGCGGATGCCTATATATTCCCGGTCATATCGGAGGATGCCGCGATCGGGGTGCCGCTCTCCGTGCTGGAGGCCATGGCGTGCAATCTCCCGGTCGTCACGACACCTTTCGGGGGACTCCCCGGTATGTTCCCGAAGGGAAACGGCTTCGTCTATTTCGACGGCGAAAACGATCTGCCTGCGTCGATCGATGCCGTGCGGAGACTCGAGAAAAGTTCGACCCGCCGGATGGTCGAGCCTTATGACTGGAAGAGCGTGGCCTCCGGGGCCATGGAAATGATCCAATCGAGGAAGAGTTCACGATGAGCTCAAAGCTGTCTCGAGAGCTTGTTATCGCGGCTCAACTGGCCGACCCCGCGACCCGGCGACCGATCGATTTTCGCGAGGAGGTCGATTGGGCCGCGGTGCTCGATATCCTCGGCGCGAACAAGGTTCCCCTGATCGGTTTGGCGGACGACCCGACCCTGGCGGCGTGTCCGATGCTGCGGCTCGCCGGATTCCAAAATGCCTTGGCAGAGCAGGCCGGGACATGGCGGACCTATCGTCATGAATACGGCCTCGCGAGAGATCGATTCATGCAGGCGGGCATCGAGAGCGTCCTGTTCAAGTCGGTCGGCCTCGCGCCTTCCTTCCCGTACACGAGCGATAACATGGACACGCTGGTTCGACGGGAACATATCCGGGCTGCGCGAGAGATCCTCGGCGAGCTCGGGTACGTGGAGCTGCGGAACATCGAGGAGCCCCTGAAATTCCTGTTTCGCAAGTTTGTGGGCGGCGAAAGCGTTTCGGCGATTCATCTGCACGGGACGGTCGGTTGGGGAGTGCCTTTCCTGGACGACGACGCTCTCTGGAGGCGGGTCCGGGCGTCCGAAGACGATCCATTGGTGCTTGTCCCGGCGCCCGGGGACGCGCTTCTCGTGACCATCGCGCACGCATTCTATGAAAACAAGTCCTTCAAGCTTCAGGATGTCGCCCGCATCCGCTATTGCCTGCATGAGGGGAATATCGATTTTCCGGATATCGAGAGAATTGCACGGGAGCGAGGGTGGCGGGACGGTCTGGCTTTTTGCCTGTTGCTCTATAATCGGCTGGAGGATTGGCTGTACGGCGACGAGCTCATTCCGAACGACGCGCTGGAACGCGCGCGGTGCGTCGTGAAATCGAACGCCTGGCTATCCCGGCAGCTCGAGAATACATCGAAGGGAGATATAGTTCACTTCCCGTTTCGCCTGTCGTTCCTCTTCGGCAAGGTCATGTACTATCGGAAGATTATGGGCGATTCGCGCCGTCCCTTCGCCGCGCGGGTGTACGACGTCGCGAGCACGCTGGCCTGGGGGATCAAGCTGAAGCTGCGCATACGCGGCCAGCGGGGCATGATCGTTTCGTTCAGCGGGATAGACGGATCGGGGAAGACGGTTCATATCCGGTCTCTGATCGACGCATTCGCGATAGCGGAAGTGAAGGCGGGCGGCTACTGGAGCCGCTTCGGCTCAACGGCGCGGAAGAAGGGCTCCGGGGGGGCGAGCGCCGGGAACGCCAGGGCTTCCGATACCGCCGCGTCCCTCGATCGCCNNGCCGATACCGCGACATCCCTTGCCCGCCGCCGCCGGAGATTGCGCAATCCGGCGATGCGGTTCTGCTGGCTCGCATTCAATCTCGCGGCTCTCGTCCTTCGATACACGTGGCACGTGCGTCTCGGGCGCATGCTCGGGGGAGTAGTGATCTGCGACCGCTATATCTACGACGCGATGGTCGAGATCGGCGCCTCGCTGCCCGACGATCCCGAAGCGTCCCGGCGGGCCGAACGGCTTTTGACCCGGCTCTGCCCCCGNNCCCGATGTCGCCTGGCTTCTCGATGTTCCCGCCGACGTCAGTGTGCGGCGCCAGGCGGACGAGGGTGGGAGCACGGCCTCCTCCGAGGAGCTCGCAAGGCAGCGGTCCGCCTACCTGACGCTCGCCGGAACCTATGGGTTGGGCATCGTGCCGACCCGGAGCAACCCGGAAGAGACCACAAGCCGGGTCGTGCGCGAGACCCTGCTCGCGTACTACAAGGACTACGGCACATGGGTGAATGCGCTGCTGCTTTCCAATCCCGGCCAGATGAATCCGAAGAAGGAAGCACGATGAAGATTCTCGTCGTCACGCATATGTATCCCTCTCGCGAGCACCCGGAGAACGGCATCTTCGTTCAGCAACAGGTGGCGTCCCTCGAACGGGAAGGAATCGACGTGGACGTCCTGCACGTCGACGTCAAGAAATCCAAGCTGCTGTACCCGTGGAGCTTCGTGCCGCTGCAGGCGCGGACCCTCGCTCGCCGGTACGATCTCGTGCACGGCCACTACGTGTTCGCCGGGGTCGTGGCCCGCAGCCAGTTCCGGTTCCCCGTGGTCGTGACCCATCACGGGGACGAGGCCTTTTTCGGCTGGCAGGCGCATCTCTGCAGAATGGTCTCGCGCTTCGCCGACAAATCGATCGTCGTGACGGAGGAGATCAAGCGGTCGATCGGTCTCGAGGGCTCCGTGGTTATTCCGTGCGGGGTCGACTTCGACGTATTCAAGCCGATAGACAAGCGTTTGGCGCGCGAGCAGCTCGGATTGCCCGCGGATAAGAAGCTCGTGCTCTTCGTCGGGAACTATCCCGAGCGGCGGAAGCGATTCGATATCGCGGAGGACGCCGTCGCTCGGCTGAAGGCGAAGGGGATGGATCTCGATCTCGTCGTGGCGTACAAACAGGTATACGGGAAGGTGCCCGTTTACATGAGCGCGTGCGACGCGATGGTCCTCGCCTCGGAGCGGGAAGGGTCGCCGCAAGTGGTGAAAGAGGCTTTGGCCTGCAATCTGCCCGTGGTTTCCGTCGACGTCGGCGACGTGCCGGAGGTGCTCGCCGGCGTCAAGGAATGCTACGTCAGCCCCCGTGATCCGGCGAGCGTCGCGGAACGACTGGCTCCGATCCTCGAGCGGTGCGAGCGGAGCGACGGCAGAGAGAAGACCCGGCGGTACGAGCTCGGCTCGATCGCCAGGCGAATCGTCAAGGTTTACG
>JAFNGP010000017.1 GCA_017885175.1 bacterium | reverse complement strand
GTAGGAGCCTGCTTGCCCATTCGCCAGGCTCAGGGCCCCGAGCCGCTTCGACAAACTCAAGGCCCCGAGCGTGCCTGCGGTGAGCTCGTCGAACCCGTCGAAGCATCGCCTGCACGGAGACGGTAGAAATACACTCCGCTTGGAAGGGAGGAAGCATCCCAACGCACAGCATACACTCCGGCGTGACGCACCTCGTTTACAAGTGTGGCGACCTCTCTGCCGAGAACATCGAAGACTTTTAGAGTCACAAACTCTAAAGCCGAAACCCGAAACTCGAAAGTGGTACTTGGATTGAACGGATTCGGATAGTTCTGATAGAGCGCGAGCGCCGGCGCGGGGACCTCGATCGGCCCGGTTTCGAAAAGGAAAACGGATTGCCCGTCCTCGTCGGCTCTCACCCGATAGACATACGTTCTGCCGACCTCAACGTCGCGGTCGCTGAATGAATAGGCCGATCCCTCCCGGCGCACGGCGCCGGACAGGAGCGCGAATCGTCTCGGCCCCTCCGCGCGGGATCGCAGGATCTCGAATGAGGTCTGCGCCAGCGAACGCGCGAGCGTCCACCGCAGCACGATGCTCTCATCGCCGTTTCGGGCGTCGTAGCTCTGAAGCAGCGTCGCCACCGGTTCTCCGTTCGCGGATATTCTTTGCGCATAGATATCCCAACCGGCTCCCGATCGCGCGTCTTCCCAGGCAAGAAAGGCCCCTCCTTCGCCGTCCGCGGCTGCGGAGACATGCCGCTGGTCGCCGCTCGCCGCGCACACAAGGATGCCCCCCGCATGCCACCGCACGATCCCGTCCGCCGATATCCGGTTTCCCCGGATATCGGTCCCCTGGCCCCCTCGAGAATCGTGCCACGCCGCGATCGCACCGCCCGCGCCGTCGGTCACCACGGCCGGATCGGATTGTTTGAACTCATCCGCGCAGAGAGGCACTCCTCCGGCGCCCCATGCGATACCTCCCGCCGCCCCGATCCGTTGAGCGTAGATATCGAAGCTCGTCCCGCTCCTGAGATCGATCCAGGCGACTATCGCGCCCCCTTCGCCGTCGGACACCGCCGCGGGTTCGAACTGATCGCCGGATTCCGCGCACACCGGCGCGCCCCCCGGGCTCCACAGGCACTCGCCATCCTTGCTCACCCGTTGCGCATAGATATTGCTGCTGCGTCCATCGCGAAAATCGTGCCACGCGACGATAGCCCCGTGGTCGCCGTCCGATGCGACGACCGGCGACCATTGGCCCGAGATCGCGTCGCACACGGCGACCCCGTTCGCCTGCCACAGGGGTGTGCCGAGACTGTCCAGTCGCTGCGCGTATATGTCGCTTGCGATATCGTTCGCCCGGTAGTCCTCCCACGCGATGATGACGCCTCCCGCATTATCCGAGACGGCCATCGCCGCGGGCTGCAGAAAATCGATATTGAAATTCGCGACGGCGCACACTTCAATTCCGTCCGTCCGCCATCGAGGGACGCCCGAAGCGTCCACACGCTGGGCATAGATACAGTAGCCGCCGGAACGTTTATCCCACCACGAGACGATCGCGCCTCCCGACCCGTCGCCGCACATGGAGAGAAAACACTGCTCTCCCGCCGCCCTGCACACCGGAACGCCGTTAGCCTGCCAATCCATGCTCCCGTCGCTTCGGACACGCTGCGCATAGATATCGTTATCCGCCATGTTTCGCATATCGACCCAGGCGACAATCGCCCCTCCCCGATCGTCCGGGACAAGAACGGCTCCCGTCTCCTCCGTCGAAGTGATGCATGGAGAAACACCGTCCGGTTGCCAAACCGCCAGGCCCGCGCGGTTCATATTCTGGATGAATACGCTCCCCATCGCTCGATCATCCTGCCAGAGCGCGAAAGCTCCCCCCATGCCGTTCGCTATCACTCGCGGAGCGGTCTGGCAAAAGCGGTCCGTGCATACGGCGGAGCCGTCGCCGATCCATAGCTCGCTTGCAGATACGGGACAGGCGGCCAGAAGCCCGGCAAAGATCGCGCACGCGGAGATTCTCGTGCGGGAATGCTGCATGGAACCGAACCTCGCGTCAGTGAAAACCACTATGAATAAATCAGATCCGATGCCGACGCTGCCGCGTTTTTCATGACCCGCCCCAGCCAAAATCTTTATATCTTGATTATTTCTTCTTAAAGAATATTATAGCACCGATGGCGGAGAGTATCAATCATATACCGATTCACGTTCTTCGATATGGTATGGAGAGAGTGTGGAAAGAAAAAGCGCCGTCCATTTGACTATACACTGGAGACGCTTCCTGATTATCGGGGTCGCCGTGGCGTGCGTCGCGCTCCCGGGTGCCGCGGACTCTCATACGGTGGATGGTCCGAACTATTTTCTCTACCTCTCCCCCCTCGGAGACGACAATAATGTGGGGACCTTCGAAGAGCCGATCCGCTCATTCCAGCGCGCCGAGGCGATGCTCGCGGCTGCGTCCCCCGACTGCGACGTCGTCGTGCGGCTGAGAAGCGACCAGGGCGCGTACCTCAATTGCTCGACCCTCTGGACCTATTTCAATCCCGCCCATTCGATCACGTTCGAATCGTACCCGGAGGATCTGCCCGCGATATTCCGGGCGGATCCCCTCGATCCGCCGTGGGAGCCTTTCTTCACGCTCGACGCTTCCCGCGGCGAGCCGACGAACCTTGTTTTCAAACGGCTGTTGGTAGAGGACTACGTGAGCAGAGTGTTCTATTTCGTCGGAAATCGCGAGCATCGCGAAGGAGGCTGGAACGGCTTCAATACTTTCTCCGATTGCACGTTCCGGAACATCGGAAACTTCAGGCTGCCTTCGCGGCCTATTGTCTACGGGGCGATAACATTCGTCAACTCGACGGACAACGTCATCGATCACTGCGCGTTCGTCCATTTCGCCAACGCCGGCACGTTCGTCAGTGAAACCGATGCCGCATGCTTCCCGGAGATCTCACTCGAGCTGCAGGCGGCGCGGACCGAAAACGCGGCCGAGGCTTCCGCAGCCCTGCCGATAGTCGGCGTATATCTCGCGCACAACAGCTCGCGCAACACGATCCTCAACTGCACCATGGACAGCATCTTCGGCGATCCGGTGCGCATCCGGGACGCTTCGGACAGCACGGTGATCGATTCCTGCGTCTTCACGCGTTCCGGACATAACGCAATCTGCTCGATGTGGTTCTGCGACGCGTCGTTTACGGATTGCGACAAGATTCATTCCGAATGCCCCTCTTGCTTCGCCGTCCTGAGGAACAGCCGGGCATTCGGCGATCCCAACTGCATGAAACCTCGATTGTTCGCGGATCTCAATCCGATCCTGTCGAGACGGTGCCCGCCGGGCTGCCGGACCTCCGACCGGATCCGGATCGAGAATACGCTCGTCCATCCATGTCCGCCGTAAATCAGCGCTTGAGGTACCTGGCGAAGAACTCGCGCACCGCGGCCTCGGCGTTCGGATCGTCGAAGCCGCCGTGCCCGCCCCCCTTTACCGTGTAGAGAGTGACGGGAACCCCCGCCTTCCCAAGCGCCGCGACGAGCAGCTCGCTCTGATGATGAGGCACGAGCAGGTCGAGATCTCCATGAACGACGATGAAGGGCGGGCAGTCCTTCGTTACGTAGTTGAGCGGATTGGCGTTCTCCACCTTGTCTCTATTGTCCGCGATATTCCCGCCAATGAGCTCCGATAACGGGGAGTCGGGCTTGTCGTTCACCGGAGCGCCGGGCAGGCGGTGCGCATCCATCTGGAGAAAATCG
>JAFNGP010000016.1 GCA_017885175.1 bacterium | reverse complement strand
AGCGACCTCAAGAACAACTATGGCCTCGTCAAAGCGTGGAGCGCGGGGCGCATGCGCGAAACAGGCCGACGCTTTCTCGGCGCAACGATAGGCGATCATTCAAAGATCGCCATCGGCTCGCGCCTCAATACGGGCACGGTGATCGGATTCAACGCGAACGTCGGTATCGCGCATGTGCCCCGCGCTCCACGCTTTGATGAGACCATAGTTGTTCTTGAGGTCGCTCGTGCAGCTCCCCGCGCCGATATTGACCCACGAACCGATGTACGAGTGCCCCATGAAGCCTTCATGTTGCTTGTTGCTGTACGGAGCGAAGATGCACTCCTCCACCTCTCCGCCGATCCTGCACATCTTCCCGAGCGTCGTTCCGTGCCCGATCTTCGCGCCACCGCGTACGATCGAGCCCTCCCCGATCGCGCACGGCCCCCAGATGATCGCGTTCGGCTCGATGTGCGCGTTGTTCGCGATGATGATCGCCCCTTCGCTCGCGTCGAGCACCGTTCCCGAACGCACCTCGACGCCGGACCCGATCACGATGTCGTTTTCGTTGATCAGCTCGACACCCCTGAAAAGCTCCGTCTCGGGAGCGGTGCCGCGCAGCGGATTCTTCTTGAAATCGTCGATAATGCAGTTCCGGTTCTCGCCGATGATCTGCCAGTAGTGGGAGAGGAGCCGCACCCCCGTTTCCCGCAGCTCTACGCCGTTCTGCCGCGCCCATGCGCCGAGCGCCTTGACCCGGGACGCATCCCTCTCTTCCTCCCCGTTATCGTTCGCTTTTTTCTCGTCCGCGGCGGATGCTCGCTTGATTTCCCGGATAGCCTTTTCGACGTTTTCGTCGGAAACGAGGCCGCCGATGTATGCGACCAGGGAGGCGGCGCGATCGCCGGACAGCCGGGCCGCCACCACGATACCCTTCTTGTGCAGCACGCCATCGCTCTTCAGGCTCGCGCACAGGTCGCCGAGCTCCTTCTCGTACGACAGAAGACGCCCGTTGAGAAAGAGGATCTCTCCGTCGGGAAGCTCGTTTACGCGCGCCCCCCGAGTCCCCTCCCGCGCCTCCTCTTCCCTGAGCACCGCAGCCAGGTAGGGCCGGCACAGAAGAGCGAGAGATTCCGGATTCAATTCATCGACGAGGCGGCCGCGAAGACTCTGCGTGCCGATGCTGATGTCGAACACGGGGCGTCCGAGAGAGAGCGGAAAGAACGTGGGAAACCGCTCATCCTCGAATATGCAGAGAACGCCAGGCAAGGAACCAGAAGCCATAGGAGCCCGCCCGATCCCGATTCGGGGGCGCCGGGCCAGCGGCACTCCGGCACCCTCTGCGATTATTGAATAAATAAAAAATGGTGGAGTTGACGGGGGTCGAACCCGTGACCTCTTGACTGCCAGTCAAGTGCTCTCCCAATTGAGCTACAACCCCATGCGGATATAACTTATCATGCAAAATGCGCTCCAAGTCAAGCTCAAAGTTCACTCGATTCCGGTGTTGACGGCCCGTGCTAAAGGCGATATTTTCTAATGCCAAAGGAAGTTCCGCGCATGTGCCGGAGTGGTGGAATTGGCAGACGCAGGGGACTCAAAATCCCCCGAGCGCAAGCTCATGAGGGTTCGATTCCCTCCTCCGGCACCATAGATATCCCTCGCAAGGACGCAAAAAAAATGAGCCGGTCCGATCGACCGGCTCATTACGAATCCTCGTCGGACTGAAGATCGTTCGACGGCTACTGGTACAGCTCCTTGATAGCCCCCCACGTCGATTCATCCACGCCGACGGGGCAGTAGATCCCCAGAGTAATTGTGATGACATCTCCCCATGTGCCGTATTGCAGGTTCGAGGCGGCAGGCCCGCAGGTGGCATCCAGGAACGTCGGATAGGTCGCCGGTTTTGACATATACGGAGTCTCTCCCATGCCGCTGCCGTTTCCGATCATGAAGGTCAGCGTGCATCCCGGAGCGAACGTGCCGGCGGTGTTGCCGTTCACTACCGACGCGACAGGCGTGTTCATGTAGTACTGAACGGTCGTGATCATCGTCGTCGTGCCGAGCGTCGCGACGCCATCCCCCCAGGGCCATCCGCCGGCATACAGCGTCAAGGTCCCGCCCTGAAAGGTCGAGGTATAGATGACCGTGCCGGTACCCGCCACCCGATTGTCCTGGACTATGAAATTCGTGTTTTCGATACCGCAGCTTATATCCCACTGAGTGCCGAGAGTGGATCCGTCCCAAGACTGGGCGTGAATGACGTGCGGCAGTCCGGAGTTGACTCCCGGCCGCCAGGTCGAAGCGCGCCCCGTCAGGAATACTCCACCCATATCAGTTGATCTATAGATGCCGGTGATGGGTCCGGCTGATGCCAACGCAGGCGCGATGACGAGCCCGATCATCGAGCAGATGAGCAGCACTTTCGCAAACTTCATAATTATGCCCTCCGGTCAATAGATTGAGTAACACATCAGGTTGCCTAAGCCCCTATGAAACCCCTGCTATCTCTTGCTTCTGACGCCTCCTTGTCTCCAGAAAAGCCCCAGTGAGAGTCGCACCTTTGGCCTTTATCTCTATAATCGTCGAATGCAGCGTTATCATACTATAGCAGCTGATAATTTTCAATTGGAATCTTTCCGCACGAACGCTGTAATTACTTATAAGTAAGGTAATTATATAAGCCATAGTGAGTTAGCGTAAAGAATTTTAATGGGTTGTATTGCCTATAAGTGGGGATTACCCCGCAATCGACTGGCGCCTTCGCCATCAGTCGATTGTCAATGAATGCTGACGGCGCGGGCCGATCCCGTCAAGCGGGATGACGAGGGGCCCTCGTCCGAAATTGCGCCTCCCGCACCCCTCGCTCCTAGCGAGCTTTTTTCGAGAGCCGCCGCCGGCCGGCGATAGGCTATCCAGCCGGACGGGCGTTCCATCTTCTGGCATATGATATCGGTGCAGGAGCCGGTCATTTTTCCCTGCGAATCTCCGAAGAATATCTTGAGAATGTCGGAATGATCGATTACGACTTCGATCCCCTCCTGGCGAAGATAGCCGCCGAGGCCTCCGCTCTTCATCGCCTCGAGCGCTTCCCGGTTGACCTTGCCGTCCAGGTTGATGATGTGCCGGTTCGAGAGATAACCGATCATGCCGCACTGAAAGATTCCGATCCGCTCGCCGTCGCCGGTGTTTTCGTTCACCCAGCGCACGACGTCATAGAACGGGTATATCGGCTTCGATCGGAACGCTTGCGAGTATGAGAAGAAGCCGAAAAGCGCCGCATAGCCCGCGGATGCCAGGATCACGGCGCGCTTCACCGCAACCGACCGCCCCGTGTACCAATCGTGAATGTCCTGCAAGATGAACGCAAGATAGCTGCACGCGATCAGATAAACGGGATAGAAATAGCGGAGGAAGAAAAACATGCCGAAAACATACGTCGTATATGACGCGATAAGAACCGCCGCGAAGAGAATCAGAAAATGCATCTCGCCCCGACGCTTCCTCCTCTCGTCCCTTCTCCATCTGAAAGCCGCGAAGCCGGCTCCTCCGAGAGCGAGAAATCCGATAATGTTCCCGGCGGTACGAAATCCCCCGGGCGAACCGAGCATCGCGCCGGCCTTGTCGATCAAACGGAAGAACAGGTGCATGGGCGGAATGACCTTCATCGTCGAGATCGCGTGCGTCAGATGGGCCCAGATGAACGAGGAATCGGGACCTCTGGATCCCATATCGCCCGCCCCATAGCCGAAATACCCCGCGTACGCGAGCGAAAGGAATCGCGTGGCGGCGCCGCTGTCCTGAAGGGGGCTGCCGCACGCGGCCATATTGAACAAAAGCCACGGACCGTACAGAATGCAAACGCCGAGCGGCACCAGAGACAGGCGCACGAGACGTATCGCGGATACCCGCCTCGCCCGAAGCAGCACAAGATAATCGAGCAGCATCGCGAGCATCAGAAGGACCCCGTCGATCCGCGCGAGAACCATGATCCCGAGCAGAATCCCCTGAACCATGAAACGCCCGGCGCCCGGATTCTCGGCCGGACGAATCCGTTCCAGATAGTAGCAAACGGAGAGGGCGATCATGAATGACGCGAGGGCCGTTTCCAGGCCGTTCGCGCTCTGCTTCGTGACTACCGGAGAGAACGCCCAGATCATCGCAGCGATGATTGACGCCCACCACCCGACATACCGCAGAGAAATGCGATAGATAAGATACGCCGTGNNTGAGACAGGTGAAAACCGCGAGAAGAGAAAGAGCGATATAGATCGGCAAAACAAGATCGTCCCCCGACGCCATGAACGCGGGAACCAGAAGGAAGACATAGAGCGGCTGAAATCCGGTCGTGGGATGAATACCGTCGAAGGTGGCGCCCTTTCCTTCGGCGATGTTCTTGGCTATCTTGAAGGCATAGAAGCCGTCGTCGTAGAGAAAGCCGTTCCGCGCGAGAGTCCCGATGTCCTGCCACGCGACGGCGAGGTGAAAAGCCAGAACGACGAGCAATGCGCCGACAACGAATGCCGCGCGATGTTGTTTGAACACAATAAATCCGCCCGTTAGCAGAAGTCGCCTATAGAATTCCTTTCAGATTTTCAACCGAGCTTTTGTTCGGTGAATTCTACACGAGAACGGCGCGAATGTCAATGGAACGTTATCCTCGCGTCCGTCTGCCCGTTCGGCTCGAGGAGAATCAGGGGAACCGGATCCTCCAGCTGCTTCGCCGGAAAGATTCTACAGGGCGCCGCGACCTCGAGGCCGGGATCCCAGTGATACTTGAGCAATATGGTCTTCGGGGGGGCCTGACCGGCGGCGGACGCAATCGTCACCCGCAGCAAATCGTACGACGCGCGAACCGTCACTCCCCGCTCCGAGGCGAAGCCCGAACCAGGCGCCGTGACGCCATATAGCGCAAAATGCCGCGATGACCAAAGGGCTCTCACCCAGGGCAGCTTGTCGATATACGCGGCGGTTTCGGGGGTTGCCGTCAATATCCAGCGGACGTTGTAAAGATCGACGTACTCGAGCAATCTCCCCTGCGGCGTCTCCATGAGAGGCGCCCCCATTGTCCGGCTGCTCTGAAACGTGGTGAAACCATGCTCGATGAACATGAACGGATAGGGCCCCCCGATCTGCTCGATACCCGTATACAAAGGGATAATGGACGGCATGTAACTGTTTCCGTAGGCCCCTGCGGGCCCGTCCTCGATCATCAGCCGGCCGGAACGGTCCGCATACGTTTTGATCGCCTCGATCATGCGGGTAATTTCGGGAGCGGGCGTCGTGGAGAGCGTGTGCCGGTAATACGCCCGCGACTCGACGAGCCCGAATAGCGGCACGCACAGAAGGAGGACGATCCCGACGGCGGTTCTCGCCCAATGGAAGACGCGAGAAGCTTTGAATGCCGCGCGGGTCCACTCGACGAGGGCCGTTAATCCGGCGCCGGCGAGCGGCGCCATGAAAACGAACGACGGCACCAGATAACGGCCGGGCTCCGTCTGATCGATGATCGGCAGATGGACGCCGAACCCGGCAAGGAACAGGAAAAATACGCTCGCGGCCGCGGGAGCGGCGGCTTCGGCGAAACGCCGCCGTCTCGCGAGGCTTCCGAACCCGATCACCCCCAGAACCATGAGCAGAAGCGCGGGGAAATTTCCCGGCTTTATCAGAATTGCGAGAAGCCCTCGGATTCCGTCGATCTGAAAGAAGGATTCCGAAGCCGTCTTGATATTCAGATATCTGAAGAATGGAACGAGCCAGACGGCGTTGATCGTCAGCACAAGCAGGCACCAGAGGAGAAATCGCCCAAAGAGCCGTCTCTCGCGCGCGCGCTGATCGCTCCCCGGCATCCTGCGGCTTCTTTCCGCGAGAAAGATCGAGAGAAATGGAACGGGGAGCAGCACCGCCGCCGTCGGATGGATGAGAAACGCAAGCGGACCGATGACGTAGAACCGTTTCACGCGTTCCCCGTCGAGAAAAGACCTGAAGAGCCCGGCGATATACAGGGACAGATTGCATACGAAAAGATACGCGAACATGCCCGCGAAACGAAAATCTCCCGCATACGGTCTGCCCCAATGCCAGTATGCGAGAAAGAGCAGCGTCCCGAAAATGGACTCCTCGGCGCCGTAGCGCAGGCGCCGGCATCCCGCATATATCGCGGCGGCGGCGAGAAGATGGGCGCAAAGGATGAAGAGCTTGTACGATCGGGCCGTATCGACGATTCGAAGGAGCGCGCACCACAGGGTCACGCCGTTCGTGTCGATTTCGAACACCGCTCCCCCCGGATATCCCGCGAGGAAATACGGATCGTACATGTACAGCCGGAAAGAATCCCAGAAGACCTTCTTCCCCCTTTCGACCTCATAGAAATGCACCGCATGATCGAGCGTCAGGACGGGACGGTCGTTGACGACGTCCTCGGGCGGGAAGAAATAGAGGGTCGCGATAAGATGGCAGGCGATAATGACGGCGACGATCGTTTTCCCGCGGGCCGCGGAGCTCCCGCCGTCTCTCCATAATCGAACGAGCGGGCCGAGAGCGAGAAGCGCCGCTCCTCCGAGAATGGCCGCCGCGGTCAGGGTCACGCCGTCGATCCCGAAACTCCTCGAGGTCGAAGCGATCCCCAGGGCGCCGGCGGCGGCGAGCAACCAGAAATCGCGTGTTCGCAGCATCGCATTCATCCGTGCCTGTCGCGGGCGGGGAGACGCTCAGAGCGCTTTCACCACGACCACGGTCATATCGTCGCGCTGCGGAGCCGATCCGACGAACCGTCTCACGTCCTGCACGATCCGGTCCTTGAGCTCCCGCGCCGACATCCCGGATGTATCCATGATCTCGAGAAAACGCTTCAGGCATTCATAATCGTAGAATTCCATGGCGCTGTTTCGGGCGTCCGTAACACCGTCCGTGAACAGGACCAGCACGTCCCCTTTTTCGATCCGGACGCTCCGCTCCTCGTAGACGGTGTCCTGCAGGGCTCCGAGAGGAAACCGCGGCCCCGAGCTTTCCAGCGCGCTCACGGCCATGGAGGTCTTGAGCAGGGGAGCGAGAAGCCCCGCGTTGGCGTAGGTGAACGTCTTCGATTCCACGTCGAGCGCGCCGAGCCAGAGAGCCGTGTAGATCTCTTCGTTCGTTTTCGCGAACAGCGGACGATTCAATCTCGTCAGCGCCGCCCGGGGAGAAAAGCCCTCATCCGCGATCGACGAGATCATGCCGTTGGACATGACCGCGATCATGGCGGCTTTCATCGCCTTCCCCGAAACGTCGCCGACCGAGAGCCCGAACATCGTCCGCCGGTCGTTCAGCCAGAAATAGTCGAAGAAATCCCCTCCTACCTCGCTCGCGGGTATACAGATTCCGGAAATGTCGAAACCCCTCACGACGGGATCGGAATGGGGCATGATGGACATCTGCGCGTCATGCGCGGCCTGCAGCTCCGCTTCGAAGAAGATGGACGTGCGCCGCCGCTTGTACCAGAGAAACGCGAGCGCCGCCATGAGAGCGATCGCGAGGGTCCGGAACCACCACGTTCCCCAGAACGGCGGCGTTATCGTGATGGCGACGGCCGTCCCCGCTTCGTTCCAAACGCCGTCGTTGTTCGACCCCTTGACCCTGAATACGTACTTGCCCGGGCGAAGGGTCGTATAGTTCGCAAAGCGCTTGGACGAGCTCGTATAGACCCAATCCCGGTCCAGACCCTCCATCCGGTACGCGTAGAGATTCTTGCCCGGAGCGGTGAAATCGAGAGCGGCGAATTCGAAGGAGAATACGTAATCCCGGTGCGAGAGTTTCAGGGCTCTCAGCTCCGACGCCGGCACATCCAGATTGACCTCCCGGTTGAGCTTCGTAAAGGATGTAATCACTATCGGCGGGATGTATGAATTGTCCCTGATGTTCTCGGGATAGAACGCGTTGAATCCGTTGATGCCGCCGAAGAACATCTCGCCGCCACGGCTCTTGAAATACGCGCCGGCGTTGAACTCCTTGCTCTGAAGCCCGTCCTGGACCGTATAATTCTTGAACGATTCCGTTTTCGGATTGAACCTCGAGAGCCCGTTGTTTGAGCTGAGCCAGAGATTCCCTTCATCGTCTTCGAGCGTTCCATAGATCGCGTTGCCGGCGAGACCGTTCTGTTCGGTATAGCGGTTGAACGTCCCGCGCGCGCGATCGAATCTATTCAGCCCGCCGCCCCATGTTCCTATCCACATATCCCCGGTCCTCGATTCACAGATCGACATGACGTAGTCGCTGCTGATGCTGACGGAATCATCGGCATTCTCATAGTATTTGCTGAATATCCCGGTCGTTTGATCGAATCTGTTCAGACCCCCGCCGTGAGTGCCGATCCAGAATACTCCCGAGGAGTCTTGATAGATGGCTCTGATGAAATCGTTGCTCAGGCTGTTCGGATCGCGAGGATCGTTTCGATAGCGGACGCATCGTCCATCGGAAGGATCGAATCGGTTCATTCCTCCCCCCCACGTTCCGATCCAGAGCAACCCGGTCCGGTCCACGAGAATGCACCGTATTTCATCGCGACTCAGACTGTAGGGATTATTCGGATCGTTTCGATAGGTGGTGAATCTCCCGGCCTTTGTATCGAACTTGCAGATCCCGCCGCCGTTCGTTCCGAGCCAGAGCGTTCCCGATNNATCGTTGCTCAGGCTGTTGGGATTGCGGGGATCGTGCCGATAGTGGCTGAATTCATTTTTCCGGCGGTCGAGTCGATCCAATCCCCCTCCGTGAGTGCCGATCCACAGAATGCCGTCCCCGTCCTCGTAAAGCGACCACACGAATTCATGGCTCAGGCTGTTCGGATTATTCGGAACGCTCTTGTAGTGCGCGAATTCCTTTTTCTTCGTGTCGAATTTGCTGATTCCGCCGCCCCACGTTCCGATCCAGAGCACTCCCGATCGGTCTTCGCAGAGGGAGTATATTTCGTTGTAGCTCAGGCTGAAAGGATCGTAGGGATCGGTTCGATACGCGGTGAATTTACCCGTTCTTCTATCGAAACGATCGAGACCTCCGCCGTTCGTCCCGATCCATAGAATCGACTTCGTGTCCTCCAATATCGAATAAACCGCACCGTGGCTCAGGCTGCCCGCATCGCGGGGATCGCTCATGAAGCGGGTAAAATCCCTGGTCCTCGGATTGAACGCGTTGAGTCCGTCCTCGGTGCCTACCCAGAGAATGCCGTCCCGGTCCCGGTAAATGGACCGAACGGCGTTATTGCTCAGGCTTCGCTGGTCGCCGGGCATATTCCTGAAGCGCGTCGATTCTCCCGTCGCCCGGTCGAACCGGTTCAACCCGTCATCCGTGCCGATCCAGAGGAATCCCGATCGATCCTCGCCGATTTTCCTCACCGCGTCGCTGCTGAGGCTCCTCGGATCGTTCGGATCGGCATGATACTGAACGAACCTGCCCGTCGCGCGGTCGAACCGGTTCAATCCTCCGGCCGTTCCGATCCAGAGCGTGCCTCGACTGTCTTCGTAGATTACCCGGACGAGATCATGGCTGAGACTGCCCTGATCGCCCGGAATCGCCCGGTAGCGCGCGAATCGGCCGGTCGCCGGATCGTAGCTGTCGAGACCGCCGTTGAACGTGCCGATCCAGATAAGCCCCGTGCGATCTTCGCAGAGCGACAGCACCCAATTGCTGCTCAGGCTGTTGGGATCCCTCGGATTCTGCCTGAGCACGGTGAATTTATATCCGTCGTACTTGTTCAGGCCGTCCTGCGTGCCGAACCACATGAATCCCCTGCTGTCCTGGAGGATGCATTCGACGATGCTCTGGGAAAGCCCTTCCTCGATCGACAGGCGTTCAAAAACGACGGCTTCCAGCTCGGCGCATACGCCCCGCGCCGCGCTCATAACGATCAGCAGCGCCACCGACAACGCCAGCGCACAACTCCCGATTCTGAAGGTCAATGCTTTCATGCAGCCCTATTCTATATCATCGAGCCGCGGACGACAACAGCGCAATGCAGAAACGGCGGCGCGCGGCCCCTGCTCCGG
>JAFNGP010000015.1:2673-4115 GCA_017885175.1 bacterium | reverse complement strand
CGGGAAATGGTGATGCCGGGGGACGACGCCGAGCTGGCGAGCGAGCTGAGTACGCCGATCGCGATGGAATAGGAACTTCGGTTCGCGATCCGCGAGGGCGGCCGCACCGTGGGCGCCGGCAGCGTGACCGAGATCATAGAGTAGCGCACAGGAGAGAGGAATCGGGAAGCCATGAGAGAACTTGCGATTCTTGCATGCAGCGTCTGCAAAAACAGAAACTATACGACGATGAAGAACAAGCGGCAGCATCCGGACAGGCTCGAGCACAAGAAGTATTGCCGTTTCTGCCGGAAGCACACCATTCACAAGGAGACCCGCTAGGCGGAGCGCGACATGTTTGAGAAAATAAAACATTTTTTCAGCGAGACCCGGGTGGAGATGCGGAAGGTCACCTGGCCGACCCGAGATGAGCTCAAGGAATCCACCAAGATCGTGATCGTGGCCACATTCGTCGTCACGGTGTTTATCGGAATCATCGACCAGATACTCACGATCATCGTGAGGCGTCTTCTCGGGTGGTAAAGGAGGGCCTCAGCCCGGCCGAGGGCTCGCAGGCGTAACGCCATGGGTGATGATATTTTCAAGAATCTGAACGGGGAACAGGAAGCGGAAATCCCCGCCGGACAGGAAACTGCGGGCGGGATCGAAGCTCCCGGGGCCGCCGAGGCCGCCGATCCGTCGCTCGCGGAGAAGCGGCGGCTCCGCCGCGCGTCCGGGGACGCCCCGGCGGCGCCGCTCGCGGCCGGTCTCTCGAGCGATCCGGAGGAGGCGGGGAAGAAGATGCGCTGGTACGTCGTCCACACCTACTCGGGCCGCGAGAACAAGGTGCGGGACACGATCGAGCGTCTCATCAAGAATTCGGGAATGCTGGAGCGATTCGGAAAGGTTCTCGTGGCCACCGAAGAAGTGGCCGAGATGAAGAAGGGAAAGAAGAAGGTTTCCCACCGGAAGCTGTTCCCGAGCTATATCCTTATCGAGATGGAAATGAGCGAGGAGGCGTGGGGGCTCATCGAAAACGTGCCCGGCGTCACGCATTTCGTGGGAAGCGTCAAGAAGCCGTTTCCGATCCCGAAGAAGGAAGTCGATAGAATTCTCGGAAGGATGGAGAAAAAGGAAGGGATCGTGCCGGAGGTTCCGTTCACGCTCGGCGAGCACGTGCGCGTCGTGGACGGCCCCTTCGCGGATTTCACCGGCGTCGTCGACGAAATCAATCCGGAGCGGGGAAAGGTCAAGGTTCTCGTCAGCATCTTCGGCAGAGAAACCCCGGTCGAGCTCGATTTTCTCCAGGTAAAGACCATATAACGGTTCCCGGTTCCCGCGCGCGGGTCAGCACGAAGGAGCGCTGGTTCGAATGGCCAAGAAGTCTAAAAAGAAGATCATGAAAATCGTCAAGCTGCAGATTCCGGCCGGCAAAGCGACGCCGGCGCCGCCCGTCGGTCCGG
>JAFNGP010000015.1:2444-2573 GCA_017885175.1 bacterium | reverse complement strand
GCCGCGATGAAGATGGTCGAGGGAAGCGCCCGCAGCATGGGAATCATCGTCGAGGAATAACACCAAGAAAGTGGTGAAGCTATGAAGCCCGGCAAGAGATATCGTGAGAGCGCCGCGAAAGTCGACAGC
>JAFNGP010000015.1:1483-2363 GCA_017885175.1 bacterium | reverse complement strand
GCGGCACGGTCCTCCTCCCGCACGGAACGGGGAAGACGGTGCGCGTCCTCGTTCTGACGCGCGGCGAGAAGGAGCAGGAGGCGAAGAGCGCCGGAGCCGACAGCGTGGGCTCCGTCGAATTCATCGAAAAGATCAAGGAAGGCTGGTTCGAGTTCGACGTCGCGATCTCGACGCCCGACATGATGGGCGAGGTCGGCAAGCTCGGAAAGCTGCTCGGCCCCCGCGGCCTCATGCCGAACCCGAAATCGGGCACNNTTCGACGTCGCGAAGGCGGTCAGGGAGGCGAAGGCAGGAAAGATCGAGTACCGCGTCGACAAGGGCGCCAACATCCACGTTCCGGTCGGCAAGATGTCGTTCGAGAAGCAGAAGCTCATCGACAACATCAAGGCGCTCGCGCAGGAGCTCATGCGCGCGAAGCCGGCCTCGGCGAAAGGCAAATATATCAAGAGCATGTACATCTCTTCCACGATGGGACCGTCGCTCGCGATCGACACGGCGTCGCTCCTCGGAGAGGCTCGTTAGGAGAAGGGAAAGCGGTAATGGTTAAAGCAGCGAAAACGAAAAAGGTCACCGATCTCGAGACGATTCTGAAGGGCGCCAAGTCCATCATCCTGAGCGACTTCACCGGTCTCAACGTCAAGGACATCTCGGAGCTTCGCCGGGTCTGCCGCGAAAAGGGCATCACGCTGCGCGTCGTCAAGAATACGCTGGCGAAGCGGAGCTTCGAGGAAATCGGGATTCCGGGCATCGCTTCCCTCCTCGAAGGCCCGACGGCAATCGCGATCAGCATGGAGGATGAAGCGATCCCCGCGCAGGTTATCAAGAAATTCGCTGATGATTACGAGCTCCCCCGCCTCAAGGGGGGGTACGTATCGGGTCG
>JAFNGP010000015.1:329-1351 GCA_017885175.1 bacterium | reverse complement strand
ATAAAGGCAAGAAAGAGAGGTCAGAAAATGCCCACGAAGAAGAAAGACGAAGCCGCCGAGGCCATGGACGGTGCGGCTCAGACCGAAGAAGGACACGAAAAGGCGAAGCCGGCCGGTGGAGCCGTCGGCAAGATCGTCGGCCAGATCGAAGTCCTCAGCGTGCTCGAGCTCTCGGAGNNTCGGCGTCACCGCGGCCGCCCCGATGGCGTTCATGCCCGGGATGATGGCCGGCGGCGCCCCCGCGGCCGAAGTCGAGGAAAAGACCGAGTTCACGGTGATGCTCAAGGAAATCGGCGTGAACAAGATCCAGGTCATCAAGGTCGTCCGCGCGATCACGGGCCTCGGCCTCATCGAGGCGAAGAAGCTCGTCGAGGAAGCCCCGAAGGCGATCAAGGAGGCCGTGAACAAGCAGGAAGCCGAAGATATCAAGAAGAAAGTCGAAGAGGTCGGCGGCGTCGTAGAGATCAAGTAGCATCGCAAAGCCGGGATTGGCCTGTAACAGAAGGGGTCATTTTAAATGATCACGGTNNCGTCCCGATGGACAAGCGGGAGAGCATCGGTCTCGAATCGGTGTTCCATTCCGTTTTTCCCGTGGTTTCGGCGCGAGGAGAGTTCACGCTCGAATATCTCGGGTACTCCATGGGCGAGCCGAAGTACGGCGTCGAGGAATGCAAGGAGCGCGATCTCACGTTCGCGGCTCCCCTCAAGGCTGCGCTCCGGCTCGTCGTGCGCGAGAACCAGGACGGCGAGCAGGTCATCAAGGACATCATCCAGAGCGAGGTGTACCTCGGCGAGATTCCCCTGATAACCGACATGGGGACGTTTATCATCAACGGCGCCGAGCGGGTGATCGTGAGCCAGCTTCACCGTTCTCCGGGCGTCGTCTTCGACGACGACTACCATCCGAACGGCAAGCGCCTCTTCAACGCCCGCATCATCCCGTACCGCGGATCGTGGGTCGAATTCACGATCGACGTGAACGACATCATGTACGTGTACATCGATCGCCGGAGGAAGATACC
>JAFNGP010000015.1:0-183 GCA_017885175.1 bacterium | reverse complement strand
GATCATCAAGACCCTCGACAAGGATCCCACCTCGAACGCCGAGGAGGCGCTCAAGCGTCTCTACAACCTCATGCGTCCGGGCGATCCGCCGAACGCCGACACGGCGAAGGCGCTCCTCGACAGGCTGTTCTTCAACCCGAAGCGCTACAATCTCGAGAAGGTCGGCCGCCACAAGATGAACCG
>JAFNGP010000014.1 GCA_017885175.1 bacterium | reverse complement strand
CCTAAACCGTTTGTCGGACGTTCGAATCGTCTCGGGGGCACCAAAAAAGATAAAGGGAATTGTCCTGCGCAATGCATCAGAGACAATTCCCTTTTTTTTCTAACGAGACCGGGAGACGACTACCTTGCGTGACGTGTCTCAACCGCCCTTCAGAGGCCTAACGCAGCAAGATCGCTTCGCTTCAAAGGTTGGCTTGAGAGCAGACGGATCACGACCGCGTAGTCCGCTCCTTGTCTCGTTACAGTGGATTATAGCCTATGAATAAACTGTGTCAAGAAAAAAATGACGATTATTATCATTTTGTATCAGCAGTAACGATAATGCTATAGCACATATATATGATGTAATATCTTAAGAATATTGAATGGATTGACAAATGATGTTGACGGATATCGCTCGATGGCTGGAGAAATCGGATGTCCAAGGGTTCGATGCGCGGCTCGCGAAATGACGATCTCGCTTCCCTGGAAAAATAAATGTTCCCGGTGAGGCCTACCGCATCAACGGGAACATTCACTTCTGCGAGCTGGAGTCAACTGCTTCGACTCAACGCAGCCACCACAGGAGGTCAATGATCAAGCACCATGCAAACATGGCTATCACCCCCTGAAAGGTCACGGAAGCCTTCTTCACGTCTAAACGACCCATCCCCGGACCTTGCAATAGTCATGCAATGCATATGGCATGCCCGGCGGAGCGGCACTTTGCGGCTGAGCGCGATAACAGCTTCAAGAAATGGAACATACCGTGAAGAAATTGACGCGCGGGATCACGAACCGTTTCTGCGAAGAAGAACGACGGTCATATCATCTTTCAAGTTATTCTGGCCATATGCAAGCAAAGTGGCAAATAACCTCTCGATGAGGCTCGTGATTGATGCCGGTGCGTTGTTTTTGAAGAATTCTATCAGCCTCTGCTCCCCGAACGGATCGCCTCCCGGACTTTCCTGATCGATGATTCCGTCCGTAAAGATGACGAGCAGATCTCCGCTATTCAGCTTGAGGACGCCTTCCTTGTACTCGCTCTGGCGTTCCACGCCTATGAGAATGCCCCCGCGCTGAAGTCTGTTGACCCTGCCGGTCGAGGATATGACGAACGCCGGATACGACCCCGCGTTCGAATAGCGAATGATGCCGCTTGCATCCTCGTAAACCGCGTAGAAAAGCGTGGCGAATTTCTCGGCGTCGCTTCGCTCGTAGAGAGAGGCGTTGAGGCTCGCGATGACCGCCGCGGGGCTGTCCGATTTCGGGCCGTCGGCTCTGAGCGAAGCTTGTATCGTCGTCATGAGGAGCGCCGCCGGAATGCCCTTCCCCGATACGTCGGCCACGGCGATTCCGATCTTCCCTTTTTCGAGCTCGAGGAAATCGTAGAAATCACCCCCGACCTCGCGGCTCGTTTTGATCCCTCCCATAAGCGCCGAAGCGGCAAGCGGGGGAGGGGACGCGGGGAGAAGACGGGACTGGATATCGCTTGCGAGATGGAGCTCCTCCTCCAGCTTCTCCTTCTCGATCGAATCCCTGCAGAGCTTGACGTTCATGAGGGCGACCGCGCTCCGCTCCCCGAGGAGCTCGAAGATCTCGCTGTCCGGACGCGTATACGGTTTCCCGGAGCTCTTGCGCCCCACGAGCAGAAATCCGAAGAGCTCATCCTGCTCCATGAGGGGAACCGCCGCCGACGCTCGCGAAAGCGCGATGAGTTCGCGCGAGATCCCGTCGAAGTTGTTCTTGATCCAGAGCCTGTCGAAGCACTCGAGCATTATCGGCAAACGCTCCTCGCGCATGAGCGTGATGAGGTCCGTCCCCGGAGGGAACGAGGTGAGGGCCAGCCGTCTTTCCGGGGGCGCGCTCTCCCGGAGCGTGAAATTTCCCGATCCGTCCCTCAGGAATAGGTGCGCGTGCTCGGCGCGGAATACGGAAAGTATCTGCGCCGTGACGAACGAGGCGATCTCCTCGACCGACAGAAGATACTGAATCTGCCGCGAAAACGAGATGACCTCGTCCTTGAAAGCCTTTCTGCTCTGGTAAAACGCCCGATCGACGATCCTCTGGATCACCATGCGCGCCGGAACGATCGCGAGCGCCAGGAGGATGATCGCCGCGCCGGTCACAAAAGAAGCCTGCGCCCCGAAGATCCGTTTCATCTCCTGTTCGAGCGCGGTGACGAACGCGTAATAGAGCGCGATCACGAGAACAAGCAGGATGACGTAGGCCATGATTTTCCGCACGACGACGCCCAGATCCAGCGCGTCGTGCTTGAGGATCGCGTAGGCGAACGATATCGGCATGAAGGAGAGGAAGAACGACCAGAGGTAGCGAACCGGCACCGTGCCCGTCGGCAGAAACTGCTTGATCAGCATGAGGACGGTGATGGGCGCGACCCCCAACGCCACTCCGACGATGACGATTCCGAACTTCTGTCGCTGCGCCTTTTCCGATACGGCGTAGGTTCTGATGAATACGGCGAGGCTCACCACCACGTAGCAGAGCCAATAGAGAATCGTAAAAGCGTTGAGGACGCCGATGAGGGCGTTGAGATGCGTGCCGCCCGAATACCGCCAAAGCGCGAGAACGAAGGTCGAGAGCGAGAGAATCGCCGGCGGGAGGTAGAGCAGCTCAAGGAGCCGCCGCCGTCTGGTCCCGCGCTCGATCTCGCGTCCGGGAAAAAGGAGGAAGAAATGGAGAAAGAACGCGGGGAGAAAAATGAACAGGAAATCGTATATGAGCTCTCCGACGATGTGGAGAAAAGGAGACCCGGTGATCGGACGCTCGGTCATGAGAAAGGCGAACATGAGGCAATTCACCGAAAACAGGGCGCCGAGAATGTCGGATCGCTTCGCAAAGACGGCGAGCCCCGCGAGTATGAAGGTGAATCCGACGACGAGAAGCGAAAACTTGCCCGACACGTGCCAGGCGGGCTGCGGCCCGCACAACACCTCGGTTTGGAACGTGGAATCCCCCCGCGCGACCGTGAACTCGAGCGGCGCCCTGCCGCAGTTCGAGGAAATAAGGCTGGCATAATGGTTCAGGTTCCTCGGGCTCACGCCGTTCACGGCGAGGATCCGGTCCCCGGGCCGGAGGCCGAGGCCGCGGTTCGGGCTCGTTTCCTCGATCGCGCGGATCACGAAGTTGTAGTGCAGGATTCCGGTGTAGGGGAACCCGGTGAAGTCCCGGAAGCCGAGCGAGCCGAGCAGGGCGATGATCGCCGCGAGAAGCGCGATGGCGATCAGAGGGACCCGGGTCATGGCCGCCTCCCTGTGCGGGATCGAATCCGCTGCGAGCTTTGCAGACGGACGCCGTTCATGTCAAATTATTTATTGGTTGCGCGGGATTTCGCTTGATAATTCAGCATATCGAGTGTTATTTACATACTGGAGAGAAGGAGGTAGCGAACTTGTCAGCACGAATTTCCAAGAAGCAATTGAAAGAGGATACTTTCATCGCGACGACCCTGAAGACGTGGGAATACGTCCGCGAACACGAGAAAAGATTCTTCATCGGCCTCGTCGTGATCGTGTGCGCCCTCGCCTTGGCCGGGTGGGCCGCCTATGCGAAGAAACAGAGCGGGGGTAAAGCTTCGAGCCAATTCGCCGACGCGCTCGCGTCGTTCCGTACGGGCGACTTCAAAACGGGCGAAGAGCTTTTCGCGCTCGTCGCGAAGGAGTACGGCGGCACGGAAGAGGGCGTCTACGCGAGCTATTTTCTGGGCAAATGCCGCCTCGAGAGCGGGAAATATCTCGATGCGATCCAGGCGTTCGAGCGCTATATCGCGAAAAGCGGGGACCATCCCTTTTTCCATGACGCCGCGGTCGAAGGCAGAGCGGTAGCGCTCGAGAACGAGCATCGCTACGTCGAAGCCGGAGACGCGTACGTCGATCTCGCAAAGAACATCAAGACGAACCGCTTCATGGAAACCGTCTACCTCAAGCGCGCGGCGGAAAACTATCGCCTCGGCAATCAGACGGAGAAAGCGATCGGGGTCCTGTCGGGGCTTCTCGGCAAGACGACGGGAACGGAACGTCGGGACATCGAGATAGAGCTGGCAATTCTCCGCGGATGAGCGGCCGCCGGCTCGGCGCTCCATCCGGAATCCGGAAGGTATTCGCTCATGAATGAGAATGCCGGAGAGAACGCAATCGCCGAAACGGGGGAGAGCTCCGGGGCGAAACCGTCCGCCGGTTCACGCTGGGTCGCTGCGGTCGGTTATATCGCATTCGTATGCTTCTTCTCTCTCTGGCGCGCGAAGAAGGATCCATTCATACGGAGGCACGCCTCGCAGGCCGTTCTCCTCTTCATAGCGGAATGCGCGGCGCTCGCGGCGGCCGTTATCCTCGTTTCGACGATCGGGAAAATCAAGATAGCCGGTCTCGTCGTGGTCGGCTTCTTTAATCTCGTAACGGGCCTCGCAGCGCTCATTCTCTCCTTCGCGGGGTTCATCAAAGCGCTTTTCGGGGAGGACTGGAAAATGCCCTTTCTGGGGGAGTATCGGGAGAAGGTTCCAGGGCTTCGCTGGCAGGAGGGCTAATTTTGTCTTGACATATTTTTGCGTATGAATTTAGTCTTCGGCTTGCGAAGATGGTGAAGTTCTTGCTATGAAGATGGAAGAACGAGGAATAAGGGGAAACAATCGGCAAGGAGGAGATGTTATGAAGAAACTGGCAATGAGCGCATTGTTCCTGACGCTCTTCTTCGGATCGGCCGTTGCTCATAACGGCGCGCTTTCTCTGTATACCGACATCGGGCTCGGTTCCTGCAGAGCCGACATCCTGCCTTTCGGCCAGGATACCATCAACATGTACTACGTACGGGACGCCGGGGTGGATCTCGGAAACGCCGTCGAGTTCAGGCTCGAGGCGTCGATCACGGACGCGCTGATTCTCGGCACCGAGTGGAACACGTCGATCACCGTGACGCTTGGAGATGTCCTCGGGGGGATTTCCCTCACGGCTTCCCAATGCATGGGCGCGAACGAATCCGTTATTTACATCGGAGCGATCTTCATGATGTACACGGGATTCAATGTGGGCGAGGTTTTTACCGTCATGGTGAAGGAAGACCCGAACGCCCAACCGCCGGGAATCTACATTACGGAATGCGCTCCGGGAAACCCGCTGGTATCCGTGCTCGGCGGGACCTTCGTCTTTAACGGAAGCTGCAATACCGGAGTCAAGGAAACGAGCTGGGGCGCCATAAAGGAGCTCTATCGCTAGCAGAGGTTCGAAAGAAGTTTCGCATGGACCCGGGAGTCATCGCTCCCGGGTCTTTTTTATTATGACAGGAGAGAGGCAAAAGAGGCAGAGGCAGACTGACGAAGCCGGGGAGTACGGATTCACATTATTCAAGAATGGCGTATAATATATATTATGTTAACCAAAAGGGGCCGGTTGCCCGCCTAAGCCGGTTTAACTACAATATTCACAAGACTTCCAGGTATAACGATCACTTTCGCGATCTTGCCGCTCCCGATGAATTTCTGAACTTTATCGTCGGCGAGCGCCAACTCGCTCAGCTTCTCCTTGGTCGCGTCCTTTTCCGCTTCGATGCGGGACCGTATCTTTCCATTCACCTGAACCACGAGCGTGTAGGTTTCGGCCTTGAGGAACCGCGTGTCCGCCTTCGGGAGCTTCCGGGCGAAAATCGTGGTCCCGTGACCCATGCGCTCCCATATCTCCTCGCATAGATGAGGCGCAATGGGCGCGAGAAGCAAAAGGAGATTTCTCAGGGCCTCCCGGAAAAGCCGCACCGATCCGGCGTCGCGGCGCTTGAACGCCTCGTTCTGCTCGACGAAGAGATACATCTCGTTCGTGAGCTCCATGAGCGCGCTGATCGCGGTATTGAACTGGAAGCCGCGCGCGAATATATCGCCGGTGACCCGTTCGATCGTAACCTGAACGGCCCGGTACAGTTTCAGATGATCCTGGTCCAGACCCTCCGGATCGATCGATTCCTCGGTATTTTGCGCCTCGAGGATCTCCCGGTGATGGGCATAGAGCCTCCAGACCCTGTTTACGAAGCGATACGCGCCCTCCATGGCACGATCATTCCATTCGGCGTCCTTCTCGGGGGGGCCGATAAAAAGGGTGTAAATACGAACCGTATCGGCGCCGTACGTGTCGATCAGGGGAACGGGATTCACCACGTTTCCCTTGCTTTTCGACATCTTCGCGCCGTTTCGGTGGATCATTCCCTGGGTGAAGAGATTCCTGAACGGTTCATCGAAGGATACAAGCCCCTCGTCGTGAAGGAACTTCACGACGAATCTCGAGTACATGAGATGCAGAATAGCATGCTCGATGCCGCCTACATACTGGTCGACGGGCAGCCAGGCGTTCACGAGGGAGCTGTCGAAGGGCCTCGCGGAATCGCGCGGCGACAGGTAGCGGAGAAAGTACCAGCTCGAATCGACGAAGGTGTCCATCGTGTCCGTATCGCGCTCGGCGGGCCCCCCGCACGCCGGGCAGATCGTTTCGACGAACCCGGGGACGGTCGCGAGCGGGCTCTTGCCGTCTCCCCGGGGGTGGAAATCGACGTTCTCGGGCAGGAGCACGGGGAGATCCTCCTCCCGCACGGGCACGACGCCGCACTTCCGGCAGTGCACCATCGGGATCGGAGCTCCCCAGTAGCGCTGCCNNCGATATGAGCCAGTCCTTGAGCCGGTAATGCACGACGGATCGGGCGAGGCCCTTCTCCGCCAGGCGAGCGGCGATGGCTGCCATCCCGGCGCGGTTATCGAGCCCGTCGAATTCTCCTGAATTGATCATGCGCCCGTCTCCCGTGTACGCCTCCGAAAGCCCGGGGGATTGCGCCCCTTCGGGCGATATGACCTGCACCACCGGAATGTCGACCGGGGAGCGCCGGACGAATTCGAAATCCCGCTGATCGTGCGCGGGAACCCCCATGACCACGCCCGTGCCGTATTCCATGAGAACGTAGCTCGCGAGATATACCGGTATTCTGCGGCCGCTCGCGGGGTTCATCGCATAACAACCGGTGAAGAAGCCTTCCTTAGTGGACTCCGCCTTTTCCCGCTCCTGCACCTGGAGCTCGCGCACCCGCTGCAGAAACTCCTTTCCCTCGCTCCCCCTTCCCCCCCGCTCCAACAGCGCGGCGGAGAGGGGATGGTCCGCCGCGATCGCGACGAAGGTCGCCCCGTAGATCGTATCGACCCGCGTCGTGAAACATTCGAGCCGTTCGTCCATTCCCTCGAGAGGAAAAGATACTTCCACTCCCTCGCTTCTGCCGATCCAGTTCCGCTGCATCACGCGGACGCGCTCCGGCCAGTTCGGGAGCTTGTCCAGATCGTCGAGAAGACGGTCGGCGTACTTCCGAATCCGGAAAAACCATTGCGCGAGCTTCTTGAGGTACACGGTGCTGCCGCATCGCTCGCAGACCCCTCCCGCGACCTGCTCGTTCGCCAGCACCGTTTTGCACGAGGGGCACCAGTTGACCGAGGCCTCCTCGCGATAGGCGAGGCCGGCCTTGAAGAGACGCACGAAGATCCATTGCGTCCATCGATAGTACTCGGGAAGACAGGACGTCACTTCGCGCGACCAGTCGTATATCACGCCCCACCGGTAGAACTGCCTTTTCATGGCGGCTATGTTCCGCTCGGTCCACTCCCGCGGATGAATGTCGTTCTTGCTGGCCGCGTTCTCGGCCGGCAGCCCGAACGAGTCGAAGCCCATGGGCGACAGCACCGCGTCACCCTGCATGGTCCGGTAGCGGGTCAGCAGGTCTCCGAAGGTGTAGTTGCGCACGTGGCNNTCGACGACGACGTGATAATCCTCGCCCGCCCGATCGAGCTCGATCGCCGCGCCGCGCGTTTCGAAATAATTTATGATGTCCTCCGCCGCCTCCCGGCTCGATACGATAACCCTGATGCGCCGGGCATCGAGCGTCTTGAGGCGTTTCTTCACCATGAGAAGCGGTCCGGGGGATTTGAGCCCTCGCGCAACGATGCGTTCTTCGTCGCCGTTTCCGGAATTCATCGATCAGTCCTGTCCGAGAGTTC
>JAFNGP010000013.1 GCA_017885175.1 bacterium | reverse complement strand
AGCATGGAGGTGATAGTTTTCTTCTCCTCTGCCATGGGAACCTCCTGTGTGGTTTGGTCTGGTTTGTATTGATTCGCGTTTTACAAAGCAAAGTGAAAGCGCGAGCACTAAGAAGTTTGAATGTAATCAGATATTCCGTTGCTGTCAAGATATTATCCACCCTTCTCCATAATGGAGCAGGGCTCGCAATCCGGAGCAGGAAAAGAACCTGGCCGCAGTGGAATAACAGCCAAAGCCGCAGGGAAGAATGCTTTCTGTCATAAGCGCGCGAGAAAGGCTTCGATGCGGCGGCGAAGCTCGTCGCGGGTTTTTCTGAACGCCGCGAGCCGTGCCTCCTCCGGGCCATCCGCGGCTCCGGGATCCTGGAGAGGCCAATGAAGGCGCTCGGCGCTCCCGAAGAAGAGCGGGCAGACCTCCTCGGCGCACAGGGTGATCACCGTGTCCACTTCCGCCGCCGGAATCTCCGAAACGCCCTTCGATCGATAGCTTGAAATATCGATGCCGATCTCGCGCAGAACGGCGATCGCCTCTGATCTCACGCGCGTCGGATTCGAGCCGGCGGACCAGACGCGGACTCCCGGCGGAACGAGCGAGCGCGCGATTCCCTCGGCCATCTGGCTGCGCGCCGAATTGGCGACGCAAAGAAACAGGATCCCTTTCATCGGCGCGGCCCCCCGGGCTTTCGGCCCGCGACGCGGACGCTCGCCACCTTGCCGGCGATCTCATCGATCGCGGCGTCGATTCTTTCCCGGGGAATCCCCGTCCCGCCGCAGCACGCGCCGTCGCCCTCCGCGGCGTCCGATACGAGAAGCGCGGCGAGCTGGCCCCGATCGTACACGAGGCGATCGTTGACGGCAACGTCGGAAAGCCCCGCTTTACGGAGCCCGTCGAGATACTCCGCCTCGGGTATGGCTCCCGTAATGCAGGCCGAGTACAGCGCCCCGAGCTCGACCACCCAGNNTTGAGAACGCGGGCGATTTCGCCGAATACCTTCTCCTTCTCGGGAGAGAGATTGATGACGCAATTCGAAATGACGAGATCGACGGAGCCGGATTCGACGGGCATGTCTTCGATGAGCCCTTCGCGCACCTCGACGTTCGAGAGTCCCGCCGCGGCTGCGTTCCGACGCGCGCGCTCGATCATGGCGGGAGTCATGTCGACCCCGATCACCCGCCCCCGGGGACCCGCGATCTTCGCGGCGAGCAAAAGGTCGATGCCGGCGCCCGAACCGAGATCGAGCACCGTATCCCCCTCGCGGATGGCGGCGAGAGCGACGGGATTGCCGCAGCCGAACGAATTCACGACCGCATCCGGAGGGAGCCCCGCCATCTCGTCGCGGCTGTATCCCGCGAGCTTCGCCGCGACCCCCGCCGCGACCGGTCCTCCGCGGCAGCTGCACACGCCTCCAGGCGAAGATGGCTTCTCCACGGCGCGCGCATAGGTTCTCGAAACATCCTGCCGTATTTTGTCCGCTTTCTTCATCGCGATGCCTCCCTGCGATCGTTTCCCCTGCATCTTCGCTGCGCCCCCGGGCTCAGCCCAGCATATCCTTCATCATCGGGCCGAGCATCGTTCTCACACCCTCGGCGAGCCCTTCGGTCTTGATGAGACTGATGCAGCATACGTCTTTCCCGGATCCGTGCATGATGAGGGCGAGCTTGTCTCCCGCCTTGATCCCGGCCTTCTCCCGGATGTCCTTCGGAAGCACGAGCTGACCGCGCTCGTCGACCGAAACGACCGCCTCGATCTTGCAGCAGCTCATCCCCGCCATCATGCCCTTCCGCTTCATTCCGTCCGGCCCGCAGCACCCGGCGCCCCGACGACTCCGTTTCGCCTGCATGGCGCTCCCCCTTGCGGGAGCCCGTGCCCGTCTCGCGTTCCCGCGATCCCTTCGCGCCCGCGAACCCTGCGCCGATCCTCAGCGGAGCAAGACCATTTTCCGTTGCTCCGCGAATCCCGGAGCCGTCATCCGGCAGAAGTAGATGCCGGATGTCACACTCTGTCCTTCCCGGTTCTTCCCGTCCCATCGCGCTGACTTCAGCCCGGCCGACTGCTCCCCCTCGACGAGCGTCCGCACGAGCCGCCCCGACACGTCGTACACTTTGAGGGTCACCTTCCCGCCCGCCGGGGGCACGTCGTAGCGGATCGCCGTCTCGGGATTGAACGGATTCGGAGCGTTCTGATGGAGCGCGAACGCGCGCGGCGCCGGCTGATCTCCCGTTCCCGTCGCCGTTTCGGGCAACGCGGGAGCGCTCTCGTTCCCCGCGTGGTCGAGCGCCGTTATCTTATAATGCACATCCTGGCTGTCGTACTCCGGGTCCGTCCACTCGGTCCCGGCCGTCGCCCCCGCCAGATTTTGAGGCGTCGGCGCGAAATATCGATCCGACCCTCGATACACCTTGAAATATTGGAAATCGCCGTCGCCGCAGGGATTCCAGCTCAGGCGGTTCCCGCTCCCCGTGCCATACGCGACGACGAACCCCGTGGGCACGCCGGGGACGATATTATCCACCGAGTAGCCGCTGTCGGGAGGACTATTGAAATACACGCTCGGCGTCGTCGTATGAGCCGAGATGTAGAATACCGACCAGGTGAGCGCGGCGGCCGAATCAGCCAGTGTCGGCGCGAGCCGGATGTANNGCTTCATTCACGAGGTAGTACCGATTCGCATGGCGAATGTATCGGCTCCTCCCGTCGGAGGACGGCGGAGCGATACTCACCTCCTCCCCCCCGGGAAGGGCCGCGACGAGGGCTTCGGCGACAACCTCTCCCGCGCCGCCGATGCTCGCGAGAAGCCCGATATCGTCCACGCGCCGGTGGACGTCGTATCGCGCGATCGGATACTGCTCCTCGATCACATCGTCGTAGGACGATCTTGTGAAATAGATCCTCAGCCAGCCTCCCTGATCGCCCGGAACGTCGACGAGGGAATCCATGCGGGCGTAGCTATGGAAGAGAACCGGAATTCCTCCCTCATAGGCGCCCATATCGACCGAGGCCCCCTGAATGCGGGGATCACCGGCGATGTCGGTCGAGGGAAGGCCGAATACCCCGCTGTTGCCGGCGTCGATCGCGGGAGAATCCTCGAGAATACGAAGGTCGCCGGACGACGCGCCGAAGTACAGCGGATCCGCGTCGATGTTGCCGCCGCCATCGGTTCCGAGCTCCGAATCCCATCCGGAGCTCCCGCCGCTCCCTTGAACGAGCGTGTATGAGACGGTTACGGTGCCGATATTGAATATCTCGGCGCAGTTCTCGTGCCCCGAGACGCTTTGGGCGCTGTCGCCCCACATGATCGCATTCGTAATAGTCGCGCCGCCTCCCGAATTATATATTCCTCCGCCCCCCGCACCCGCGGAGTTCCCGAAAAAGCTCGCGTTCACCAACGATAGAGAACTCGAGATGAAGATCCCGCCGCCGCCCTGGCTCGCCTCGTTGCCGACAAACAGCACGTTTGCGAGCGTTGGGCCAGGGGCGCTGCCGCCGAAAACACCGCCGCCGTAAGAGCTCTTGTTATCGCGGAAGACCGCATTGGTGATTTTCGAATTGCTGTTGGCGATCGAAATCCCGCCGCCATACTCTCGAGCTTCATTGTCGAGGAACTCGACATTCGCGATTGTCGGGCTTCCCGCGGAACTGTAGAAGCCCGCTCCCATCCGCTCATCCAAGGTGCCGCCGTCGGCCATACCACCCGTCACCGTGAATCCGTCGATCACGGCGGTGCTGTCGGTATTGCTCCCCGTCACGACATGGAGACTATTGTCCGACGCATCCCCCGGGGTCCCGATGTCGCCGCTCAGGATCGTGACGTGCGCGGATACGTCGCGCTCGCTGCGCAGGCCTTCCGTTCCCGCGAAGCCGCCGTAGATTCCGAGGCCGCTCCGCATCTGGAACGTGGCGGACCGGTCGGCGCCCGCGGTCGGCCGGTACGTCCCCTCGGCCACCCAGATCTGGGTCACGTTCGGACAGCTCGGAGCAAGGGTCAGGGCGTCCGCGAGCTCCATGAACGCGTTGGTCCATGAGCTCCCCCCGCCCCCGCCCGTGGCGTCCGCGTCGACGTAGATCACCGAATCCGGCGGCAGCTGCACCGCGACCGCCGTTATCGACACATCGCCGCAGATGTCGGCGCCCGTCTCGATCGTGCACTGGAACGTCCCCGGAGCGGTCGGCTCGAACCGCACGGTGACGACCTGCGACTGGCCGAGCGAGAGAGCGTAGCTTCCGCCCGAGACAATCCCGAATTGATCGCACGCTTCGCTCACGCTGCCGGTGAGCAGCCCTACCCCGAGGTTCGCGATCGTGAATGTGGTGTCGCGCGATCCGCTCACGAGGACGGTCCCGGCGAGATCGATCACGAGCGGCTCCACGCTGCAGACGGGCGCGAGATCTGACTCCCGCGCCCGCTTGGCGTAAATGCGGGTGGAAATTGCGTCACGATGGTCCTGCCAGGCGACGATCGCTCCCCCGGAATCGTCGGAGACGATCTGGAGATTTTCCCGGCCGTACGGCGCCGTGCAGATATCCGCGCCGTTCACCGTCCACCGCATGGCCCCGCTCGCGCTCACCCGCTGGGCGTAGATGTCAGCCTGACCGCTGCGGTAGTCCTGCCAGGTGANNGTAGTAGCTCCCGCCGCGATTGTCCCGCCACGTGATGATCGCTCCCGCCGCTCCGTCGGTCGTGATCTGGGGAGACTGCTGATCGTACGCCGCCGTGCAGACAGCGATCCCGTCCGTCACCCACTGCGCTTCTCCGCTCGCGCTCACCCGCTGGGCGTNNNNTGCGATAATCCTGCCATGCAATGATCCCTCCGCCCGAGCCGTCGGAAACGATCTGGGGAGATTCCTGATCATTCGCCGCCGTGCAGACGGCGATCCCGTCCGTTGTCCATTGCACGCCGCCGCTCGCATCCACCCGCTGGGCGTAGATCTCGCCCGCGCCCCCGGCGCGATGGTCCTCCCACGCGATGATCGCTCCTCCCGACGCGTCCGGGATGATCTGAGGAAATGACTGGCTGTAGTCCGCCGTGGATATGGCAACCCCGTCGGCGGTCCACTGAGCGGCGCCGCTTGCATCCACCCGCTGGGCATAGATGTCGTTGTTGCTTCCGCCGCGGGCGTCCTGCCACGCGACGATCGCCCCTCCCGAGCCGTCCGAGGTGATCCGGGGAAGGGACTGGCTATAGCTCGCCGTGCAGAGAGCGACACCGTCCGCTGCCCACAGAACGGCCCCGCTCGCGCTCACCCGCTGGGCGTAAATGTCTTTGCTGCTTCCGCTGCGATAGTCCTGCCATGCGATGATCGCTCCCCCAGAGCCGTCGGAGATGATCTCGGGGCTCGCCTGCTCCTCGTCCGCCGCGCAGACCGCGATCCCGCCCGCCGTCCACTGCGGGATCCCCGCCGCATTCACCCGTTGGGCATAGATGTCCCCCGAGGTCCCCCCGCGATAGTCCTGCCACGTGATGA
>JAFNGP010000012.1 GCA_017885175.1 bacterium | reverse complement strand
TCGTCGACGAGAATGAGATTCTTCTTCACGGCGCGGAGAATAGCGGCGAAGTCGTCCGCCGCGTCGGGAGCGGGGTTCTTGATGGCTGAAATCTTCCCCGTGGGAGTCTCCTTGCCGGTGACCGGGTCGTAGCGATAGAACTCCTTCAGGCCGAGGCCGACGAACTCGCGCCCGAACGCCTCGTCGCGAAAAGCCTTCGCGCCCTTCGACGTGAGCTTCTGAATATAGAACGCCTTGATCGTGCCCTCGGTGTCGAGCGCGAGGAATACCTGAATCCCTCCGTAGTGCCCCTTCTGGTTCACGCCGTGGATATAACCGATAACATCGGCGCCCTTGTAAATCCGGTACATCGTGTAGGGCACGTCTATATTCTCGTAGAGGCCCTTGAACTGATCTCCGAGACGCGATTCGATCTCGCGCAGCAGCGGCTCGCCGCCTTTCTTCCCAATAGACACATAAAGCGCCTTGTACCCCGTCGATTCAGGGAACAGCCGCTTCACGTCGCGGTCGGGGTCATTCAGGTCGCAGCCGACCGCCGCCACGAGCCCCGATGACTCGAAGGCAATCAGCACCATCGTAAGCAGAATCAGCCTTTTCATCTCCGCACCCCTTTCATCACATACCCCTGTAATAGTACACCTGAAAGACGATTCTGTTGTCCTCGGGGGAGTTGATGAACTGATACATCGCCCGGAGCGCGAGATCGGCGGTGGCCTGATATGAAGCCCCCGCGGAGAAGTCGAGNNTGCCCCGCCAGAAGAGGGCCCAGGCTGGATCGTCCGCCCACTCGGCCGCCGCGAGCTCGAGGCGGCTCTCGTAGCGCGTCCAGAGGTACGTGAAGTCGAGAGAGGCCATACGGAAGTACACAGGATCGTCGGACATCAATTCGTAGCCCATCGTTTCGAGAATATCCCCCCCGGCCACCGAGAAGCCGAGGTTGTAATTCTCCTTCTCGAGAACGCCCTTTGATATTCGTGCCGAAATGAGGTGGTTTCCCTTGAAATAGAGCGGCATTCCCGAGCCGGTCGTAATCGAGGCCGCAAGCGTTCCCCCCGAAATATCTCTTGAGAAGCCGACGCCCCAATCGCGGTCGAAACCCCAGCCCATCATCGCGAGCGTGGGGAGCAGGAGCCCGTGAGAATCGAAATAAGAGGAGAGGCCGAGGGCGGGCCGGTCGTGGCCGATCCAGATGTCGGCGAAGCCCGCCTTGTATTTGAACCACGCGTTGTAGATCTGCAGCTGGACCTCGCGGTCGGGCTCATGATTGTAGGCGCGCCGCGCCTGCACTCCGATGACGCCGAAGTCGCCGCCTTCGCCGGACAGCCGCGCCAGCCAGTCGAAACCGACGCTCGGCTTCTGCATGGCGTCGAGCGGCATCATGGAGTAATAGATCGCTTCGCGCGCGTCGCTCGAATATCCCGCGACCGCCTGGGCCTCGAGGTAGAAGAGCGAGCCTTGTGTCCGGGCGGGGCAGGAAGCAAGAAGGAGGATGATCGCGATCAGAGGACATGTCTTACAGATCCGGCTCAAAGCTACCTCGATAGATCTCGTGCTCCCTTTTCAAGATTCATGGATCCTGTTCAAGCTCGCGAAGTATTTTCACTCTAATGCTTCTCAGGAGCGGTGTCGAGATGGAAATGATCGTGAACGGTGTCAAATTGACCATCCTAGAAATACCCGATATCGATCATTCTCTTGAGCATTATGATGTCGCTCTCTTCCATGCGAATCAGGCTTTCAAACAGGCCCGCGGCCCCCTCGCTCGGATGCCGGTCGAGGACGCTCCGGTAAAGGCCGATCAAGGCCCCGTCATGATTCACCGCGCCTTCGAGCAGCTCTCTTCCCCGGACCTTCGCCGGGTCGGCCTCGATAATCTGCCGCTGTCGCGCGTCGGGGAATTCGGTTGTGCATTCGATGCGTTCCTCGCAAATCGGACCGATCTCGCCGAGACTGAAATCGCCGAGCGCCTGTTTCAGATGATCGGCGTGCCGGGCGAGATAGCAGGTTAGAAGACGTATGTCGGCGTTCTCCGTCTCGTCGTGGATCGCCGCATAGAACTTGCCGATCTGCCGTTCGAACTCGTCGGCCCGTTCCAAGAGATCTCCTATGCAAACGATGCTCATATGTTCCGCGCGATTCGCTTTCGAAGCCATTTGCGATGGACGCGATCTATGCCCGGCCGTGCGGCCTTTTCTGTAATAATACTGAAGCAGGGAGCCCCGCGTGCGCAATAGGACAAATCTATGGTTTTCGGGATTAGCTGCCGGACACGGTTCAGGCGGGGGACATCGAATCGCGATATTCGCCCGGCGTCATGCCGGTGACCTGATTGAAGCGGCGGGTGAAATAGCTCGGATCGTTATAGCCGACCATCCGCGCTATCTCGGCGATATTGAGCGTGAGGTCGCTAAGGAGCTGCTTGACCATCTCTATTCTCTTCTCGGTGAGATACGTCGAGAAGCTCTTCCCCGTATAGATGCGGAACAGGGTGGAGAAATGATTCGGCGTTATCCGCGCCGCGGCGGCGATCTCCGCGACGGCGAACGGCATGTTCGGTTTCCTGTTGATGAGATCGGTGGCGACCTTGATGAGCGCGGGGATCTTGGAGTCGAGCGCGCTTTCCGAACCGGTTTTCTGGCCGGTCCCCGTTCTCGAGAGGGACTCCTTGAGCTCCTTTTCCACGGCCGCCTCGAGATCCGGCTTTGCCCCGGACGAGCCTTCGACGCCCCGCAGCTTCGTCTCCGCCAGGTAACGGGCCCGTATCTCGTTCGCGGCGTCCGCCGCGGCCGCGAAGATCGTCCGCGCTATTTCGAGCTGCTCCGCCTTGAGCTCGGGCAGCTCATAGCAGGTCTTCTTCAATTCTTTGAGGTTGAGGCCGAGCTGCTTGCCCCGGGATTTCACCTCTTCCCAGGTGTCGCGTTCGCTGCCGGTTCTGAACCTGCACGTGCTGAGCACGGCGAAGCTTTCCCTTTCGTCCGTCGAGATCGGAGTGACCAGCACCTGGGCGCCCGCATGGCACCGTTGATCGGTCAGCCCCTTGCTGCAGGCCGCGATCGTCATCAGCACGTGGCACATCCGGCAGCGCTGCACTCCTTCCGCCGTCGATTGAATGAGGCGGCAGAATTTCGGCAGCTCCACCTTTTCGCCGGGAGCGACCTGTCCCCAGCCTTCGCTCTTGGGAAAAACGATGAGGAACCGGATCCCCGTGAGCTTCAGCGCCATTTCGCCGAGCTTCGCGAGAAGCGGATGCCTGAACGCCCTCTCGGGGGAATATTCCACAACTTCCTGTTTCATATTGTAGATATATCCTAATATCCGTCCATTCTCCTCGTTGATAACTTATGCCAAATAGCTCCTTCTGTAAAGGCCAAAATCCGCGCCACCTGTCGGATGGTAAGGAAAAATGTGTCGGATATCGTAGATATGTCCTATTGATGTTACAAGCGCAAAACCCTTACCATTATTGGAGAGTGCGGAAGTCGGATGAAGGGAATCGCAGGCTGAACGGCAAACGCGAAAGGGAACAGGGGACGATATGAACATGAACGCAGCGGCGATCTCGAAGGCGCCGGCGAGCCTCAAGCTCTTCGCGACGACGATGCTTCTCGTCGTCGGTCTCATTTACCTTACGCTCCTCGTGCACATCTGGATCGACACGGAGATGAAGGCGGCGAACATCGCGGAGGCATACGGCGGGATGGAGTACATCGAGCTCACCGACCACGCCCACACGTATCTGCCGTACTACAGCTTCTTCGTATTCCTGCTCCCCGTTCTGATTTTCATGTTCACGTCG
>JAFNGP010000011.1:3661-3980 GCA_017885175.1 bacterium | reverse complement strand
CGCACGTGGTCGAGCGCCATGACGACCATCGCGAGGCCGCGAAGGAGATCGACGGAATCGAGCCGCGCGCCTCCAGCGGGACGTACGCCCGGAGTATCCGGCATAGCTCAACCTCCTCGATAAACGTCGCGTCTGTGACCGACTCTCACCACGACGACGAGCAACATGTCGTCCCTGATCTCGTAGACGATGCGGTAGATGCCCCGGCGGACGCGATATCTCTCGAGGCCCGACAGCTTCTCGCATCCGGAAGCGCGAGGATCCTCCGACAACGCATCGAAGCATTTCAGAAGGCGAGCGATATCGTTCTTCGGAATGC
>JAFNGP010000011.1:3331-3627 GCA_017885175.1 bacterium | reverse complement strand
TCGCGAAGAGCCATTTGGACCGCGTCATTGACGAGATCGGACACGCTCCGCTGCGTGTCGGCGGCTTTGATTCGAAGGGCCCGGTGAAGCCCCGGTTTGAAGTAGATGGTGGAACGCTTGGCTGTTTCACTCATGGAAATCACCTCCACGAGCAAGTATAGCACTATAACGTTATGACGTCAAGACGTCACGATGTCTTCGCGGGCTCGGCGAAGTCGGGCCTCTAGTAGATGCACGCATCGAGTATGGAAAGGACCTCTTCCAGAACGCCATCGGAAGCCCTCCCGATGCGCTTG
>JAFNGP010000011.1:0-3268 GCA_017885175.1 bacterium | reverse complement strand
AGCCCCGTATGCTCGTTGAACAACGCGTTGCTCACCACAAGCGCGGGCCGGCGGCCGCTCTGTTCATGCCCGGACTGCGGATCGAAAGTGACGGCGATAAAGTCGCCCTTCTCCGGAACGTAGGATTTCATCTACCACGCCTCCCTACCCCTCGGTTTCCCCCAATCAAGCTCCCGGGTCTTGTAGTTTCTGGGAATCCGCGACACCAGCTCCTGCAGGCTCTGCTTACCCCGTATGCGTTTCAACGGAGCGATGACGATCACGCCATCTCGCGCCGCCACATCGACCGAATCTCCGACGGCGATGCGCGCCTCCTCAAGCACCTGCTTCCCGAGGCGAAGACCCTGGCTGTTGCCCCATTTCTGAATTTTCGTGACCATATGCGCACCTCCAAAGGCTATACTAAGTATAGCCCATGGTGAACACCCCGTCAACTTCTCCTTTACTTTCTATCGTATCGAGCCGAATAGATGCCCGACTGCGGCAGTGCATCCCATGGCCACCGCACCCCAGAACGCGACGCGAAGCGCCCCTCGCGCGACCGAAGCCCCCCCGAGACGGGCGGCCACGCCCCCGAGGACCAGCAGCAGCGCCAGGCTCACTCCCGTGACGCCGAGCGCGAGCGCCCTCTCGGGCAAGAGCGCCGCAAGGAGCGCGGGGGGCGCCGCCCCTGCGGCAAAACAGACCGCGGACGCCATCGCCGCCTGAATCGGCCGCGCCCGCGTTATCTCATGAATGCCGAGCTCGTCCCTGGCATGAGCCCCCAGGGCGTCCTTGACCATGAGCTGATCCGCGACCTCGACCGCGAGCTCGCGGCTGAGACCTCGAGCCTCGTAGATTCCCGCGAGCTCCGCTCGCTCCGCCTCCGGCGAGGCAGCGAGCTCGCCGCGCTCCCGGCCGAGATCGGCCCGCTCGGTATCCGCCTGGGAGCTGACCGAGACGTATTCGCCGGCAGCCATGGATAGAGCGCCTCCAACGAGGCCCGCGACCGCGGCGATCAGGACGGCCGTTCGGCTCGGGTCGGCGGAAGCCACGCCCACGACCAGGCTGCTTGTGGAGATGAGGCCGTCGTTGGCGCCGAGGACAGCGGCGCGCAGCCAGCCGATCCGATCGCCATGGTGCGACTCGTTATGCATGGTCTTCCTTCTCGAGACCCGGTTCCAGGGCATCGAAGCCCCGGCCATCAAAGGCCGAATTTCGCCAGAAAGATGTCCGTGCTCCCCGCGCTTGCGAACGTGCCGCCGCCGAAGTTGATAGCGCCCGAGAAATTACCCGCAATGAACGCATTGCCCGAGACGTCCGTCGTGACGGCGTGGGCGTCCTGAAAGTCCGCGTCGCCGAAGCGCTTGCTCCAGATGTGAGCGCCGCCGGGCGAGAGCTTTGCGAGAAATGCATCTTTGTAGCCCGCGCTCGTGAGCGTCCCGCCCCCGAAGTTGATCGGGCCGTTGAATCCCCCCGCTACCAACACGTTATCCGAGGGATCGACGGCGACGCCATAGGCCGTTTGGGCGTATGTGTCGCCGAAGCTCTTGCTCCAGACATGCGCGCCGTCCGATCCGAATTTGGCGACGAAGATGTCCGCATTAGGTCCGGCGTTCGGCAGCGCGCCGCCGCCGAAATCCACGGCCCCCGTGAAGTACCCCGCGATGATCGCGTTGCCCGAGCCGTCGATCGCCACACCCCACGCCTCCTGATCGGTGCTTATGTCGCCGAAGCGTTTGCTCCACTGGTGGCCTCCGCCGGAGTCGAACTTAGCGAGAAAGATGTCCTCGCCCCCCGCGCTCGTGAGCGGGCCGCCGCCGAAATCCATCGCGCCTCGAAAATACCCCGCGACGAACACGTTGTCCAAGCCGTCGATGGCCACCGCCGGCGCGAACTGATTGTCGCCGTCGCCGAATCGCTTGCTCCATACGTGAGCGCCGGCGGGCCCGAGCTTGGCGAGAAAGATGTCGTATGCGCCCGCGCTCGTGAGCGCGCCGCCTCCGAAGTCGACGGCGCCGTAGAAATACCCCGTGACGATCGAGTTTCCGGAGGTATCCGCGGCGACGGCGCGGGCGTACTGCCCGCTCGCGTCCCCGAAGCGCTTGCTCCACTGGTGCCTCCACGTGGGGGAAGGCTTATCCTTCTCGGGCTCGGTCCCCTTGTCACTGCACCCGGTCGACACGTACGCGGCCAGCGTCAGCAGAACCGCACAAGCTGCTCTCGTCACGAAACGCATGCCATGCTCCCTTCGTTGTTGTTTCTTCGCGAGCTCGGCTCCCCGCGCCCGCGCTAGTGCGAACCGAATTCCTTCTCGTCCACGTTTCGGACGAGGATAACACGTTCGACGACGGAATTGATCTTATTCGGCGGCATGGGCAGCGCCGTCTCGCTCACGACGAGCGCCAGCAACGCTCCGTAGTTCTGCGCCCGAATGACGCCCAACAGCGGAATCCAGACTCCGAGGGCGAGCGCCCAGAGCCACGGCCGTTTCGGCCCCAGGAATCCGAGCACGCCGGAGATGACAAGCAATGCGCCAGCCGTTACGCCCGTGTCGTCCCAGGTCGGGCGGGAATCCACGTAGGTGACAACGGCGCCCAGCGCGAGCGAAATGATCAACAGAGCTTTCTGCATCGCAAGGCTCCTTGAGGAGATTCACGAGCTTGGCGNNTTGCCGTCGGCCATCTTATAAGACTTGGCCTGGCCGAGCAGCGTCATGTACGCGCTCTCGGCGCGCATCGCCGGTTCAGGGCCGGCCATCTCCGTGCAGGCGAGCGGCCCCACCTCGAAGGCGGCGCCCCGGCCGAGCTTGTACGGCCCCCCGTAGGTGTTGACGGCGCTGTGGCCGGAGATATTCCCGTCGGCGAACTGCGCCGTTATCGTGAAGTCGGCGGGATTCAACGAGCTCAACGTCCACTCGGTGAGCCGCCAGCTCGTTCCATCCAGCGGACTGCCGTCATGCAGGCACCCGGCAAGGGCCACGAGCGGCACGGCGACGAGAAGGACTGCGACGAGCGTCTTCGACGGATGAATCATGGTTGCCTCCTTCAATTCGGCGACTCAAGGAAGCACTTCCCGGCCTGATCAAAATAGGCGATCCGCGGGCGTCGGGAAGAAGATGTTCTGCAGGACAACGCCCAAAATTAACAGCGCCACTGCTGCGCCGATGACCACGACAACGCGCCTCCACGGGCGCCCGGCAACCAGAACCCAGGACATGACTCCCCCCGCGATGGTCGACTCCAGCACGATCGATGTCGGCCACACCACCAGTGCGGAAGGCGGCATC
>JAFNGP010000010.1:1768-3008 GCA_017885175.1 bacterium | reverse complement strand
GCATACACGTTGTCCGGGGCGGTGCCCCACATCGCGTAGAGCGGATAGTACTTCGCCGGATTCTCCATGTACGACCAGGACGTCCCGTCGTAATGATAGATATTGCCTCTATCCCCGGCGGCGAAGATGTCGTTCGCCGATGTTCCCCATATGGCGCGAAACGCGCATCCATCATAGCAGAGGTCTTCCTGCTCCCAGGCGATGACGGCTCCGCCGTCCTCCGCCGGGATCCCCCGTGCGCTCACCGCGGTTTTCGAGCCTTCCGAGACCGGGATCCCTTCCGCTTGCCAGAGCTCGGCGCCCGTCGTATCGATCCGGTGCACGTACAGAGAGCCCCCATAGGTATAATCGCCNNCCTTCGGGAGCCCATGCGGCGTTGCCGGAGCGGTCGAGCCTCTGCGCATAGATGTGGATATTGTCAGGATTGAGGGCCGAGCGGTGGTCTTTCCAGGCGATGAAGGCGCTCCCCGAGCCGTCGGGTGCCACATAGGGGGCGATCTGCTTCGCGTTGTACACGATCACGGGCACTCCGGCCGGTGCCCAGAGGATGTTCCCGGCGGCGTCTATTTTCTGGGCATATATGTCGCCGTATTGGTAGCCCTCGTTTCGCAGATCCGTCCACGCCACGAATATGTTCCCGGATTCGTCCCGTGCGGCCCCGTAGCTTCCCTGAAGGGAAGCGTTCGGGCAAACACTCACGGGCATCGCGCCCCAAAGGCGATTTCCCTGCGCGTCGATGCGCTGCGCGTAGAGGTGAAAGGGAGCATAGCTCCCCGAGCAGGGTAGTGTGGGCGGATCGCAGTCAAGGTTTGCTGAGTAGCCCTGAGCCATTTCCCAGACGATGACGACGCCCCCTTCTCCGTCATCGAACATCGAGTCATATCTCTCCGATATGAGAGTGCTGAAGCCGGTGGGTGAAATGGGCGCGAGGTGCTTCTTCCACAGGATGGAGCCGTCCGGAGCGATCCGCGCGAGGGTCATACGGCTGCACCATGCCGTATAGAAGAAGTCGCAGTACTGACCCCCGGGACCCCCGTTCATGCAAAAAGAGCTGTCAGCGAGGAACACGACGAAGGCGCCGCCCGCGCCGTCCGGGAGAATCGCCGGATCCTGCGCGCCTTCCTCCGTCTCGCTCAGATTGATGCCGTTCGCCGCCCAGAGCGCATTGCCGTCGGTATCGTACCTCTGGATGAAAACGTCGTTGTTGCTGCGCGCATCCTCCCAGGCGACGAATGAGCCT
>JAFNGP010000010.1:0-1723 GCA_017885175.1 bacterium | reverse complement strand
TGTTCATGACGGCACCTCCGCCTCGGTTATTCGAATCCTTCACGCTTTCATCCGCGCATGGCGCGGGCGGCGACAATGCGTCCTGCAACTGAAATGCTGGATTCGTTGCTTCGTTAGCAGAAGTGTGCCGGTCTTCCCCCATGAAGGAACATATCAACGATGCTCTGCGTGGAACGTCACGACATCATGCTAGCACATCGCGGCCGGGGATTCAAGAATGATAGTGATGTACATTGTCAAATGAGAAATGGTGGACACTGTGGGAATTGAACCCGTGTCCGAGCGGCGGCAAAGAAAAATGGACACATACGCAGAGGATTCGAGCCTTGGCGGAGATCCCTATTGAAGCGGCGATCCTGGACACAGGCGCACCGCCCATCTATCAGCAGATCGCGCCTAAGGCAGTTCAATTACAACAACTTGGGATGAGCGATTCGGCGATCGCCAGGAGGCTGGACGTCACCGCTAGAACGGTGGCCAAGGCCATCGCATGGCTTGGGCGGGCCGGGCATCGGGCCGGCGGCTAGAAGGATGTCCTGCAATTGATCCTTTGCAACGAGGAGGTTAGTGAGGAAAGATCAGCCGCTTCCCGGACGAATGGCGAGATCCTGGACGGCTTCAATGAGACGGAAGAGACCTTGGCTCAGTACCTTGGCTGGAAGTATCCGCGCCCATCGAGATCCTCGATACGTTTCTTGTCAGGAGAGTCGATAAGCATCCCATCGGCCACGCGGCCCGACGCTTCAAGCGTGCCGTCTTCCTTCCAGAGCGAATACGTGCCGGTTTGGGTATCGGGATCTATCGACACTTCTGCCCGCTTCCGTCCGCTTGGGTACCACAGAACCAGATCGCTGACGAACACTCCATGATCGTAGGTGACTCTTCCCTGCTTGAGCCCGCTATCGTACAATCTTACGCACGTTCCGTGTGGCTTGCCTCTATCGCAGGCCCCTTTGAATTGCAGAATGCCGACCTCGTTCCATTGCCTGATAGCCCCATGAAGCACGCCGCGTTCATAATTGAAGCGGCAATCTTCCTGGTAATTCCACTCCCCGCCCCAATATTCCGAATATCTGCCGTGCCGGAGGCCATCCTTGTATTCAACCGTTCTGGTTACATCACACATATTTCCGTGATAGATCGCTTTGCCGCTAAAGGGCTCGGACGAGCCTTTTGGGTATGCGAGTCCCTGGCGAAGCTCGAGCATCTCCCCGTTTATTGCTCTTTCTGAACAGGCAAGCAGCAGAATGCAGAGCAATGAAAGGCCGGACACTGCCATTCTTGCTTTCAATCAATCCTCCCGCGCGGCTCGAACGCCTACAACATGCCCCCGAGCTTTACTGCTTCTCCATCCCCAGCCGCCACGATACGAACGAGAGATAATCGGCGTACTCGTCGACCACCTTCCGGATCGGGGCGCCGATCCCGTGCCCGGCCTTCGTCTCGAATCGCAAAAGCACCGGATTCTCCGAGGCCGTCGCTGCCTGGAGCCGCGCGGTCATCTTCATCGCGTGGGCGGGATCGACGCGGGAGTCGCTCTCGGCGGTCGTGAGAAGAATCGCCGGGTAGCGCGCGCCGTCGTGAACGTTGTGGTACGGCGAGTACCTGATGAGATATTCGAACTCCGCCGCCTTGCCCGGATCGCCGTACTCGGTGATCCAGTAGCGGCCCACCGAGAACAGATGGTAGCGCGCCATATCGAGCACGGGCACCGCGCAGACGG
>JAFNGP010000009.1 GCA_017885175.1 bacterium | reverse complement strand
CGTGCAGCTCGTGCAGCAGCACGAAACCCCTTTCCTTCTCCTCGATAGCGTCGTCGATCCAGACCTCGCCCTCGGGAACGAATTCATACACGTGGTCATGCCCGCCGGCCGTGAAGTCGATGTCGAATACGCTTCGCACCATCCGCCCGTTCACGATCCATACGCCGACGCCGTTTTCCAGTTTCTTCCACAGGCGCTCGTGGACCGCGCCGGCGTCGGGCAGCTCTTTGCCTCGATGCGTCGCCTTGCGGACGTCTCCGGCCCGCCGCCTCTCCCTGCGCTCGACCCGGTCCGCCTGCGCGATCGCGTCGCCATACGACGCGCCTTTCGCCATGAGATCGTGCTCCGTCAGCAGGTGTTCGACGAAGAAAGCGCGCTCGTCGTGCTCGGCTTCCTTGTCGACCCAGAATTCCTTATCGGGTATGTACGGATATCTGTAGTGTTGGCCGAAATTCGTGAACTCTTCATCGATGTGCCCGCGGACGTATCCGCCGTCGACTATCCAAACCTGGTAGTCGCCTCGCGTTTCGTCCCTTTGCAAATACGGCGGCTTGAGCGACTCGGCCATAGAGCGGTCTCCCTATTGTCCGGCGCCCTCTTTGCGTGCAGAGGCTTCGACGCCGGCGATCCGGGCAAGCCGGCGCGCCGAGTCCTCGAGCGGCTTGAGCGATACGTCCGCTCCGGAATATCTTTCATAGTAGCCGAACGGATTGTCGAGATCCCTGATGAGCATGAGAAGAAAAACCATCAGATACGAGATGACGCTTACGAAGAACAACGACTCGTAGAACGGCTCGATCCTGACCAGTATGAGCCCCACGCAGAGAAGGAGAGTAATGATGTCCGCGAGCAGATAGCCCGCGGAAACGAAGGACGTTTCTCGAATCGTGTGAATGCGCACAAGAGAGCGCCTGAGATTGCTCTGCTCCTGTTTCAATCGAGCCAACAGGGTCGCCTGAGTCCATTTTTCCATCGCCGCGAACTGAGGGGTCAGCTCGTTCAGGTGCTCCAGCAGCTCCGTCGTGCGGTGCTTCTTGTAGAACCAGCCCAGTATGTCCCGGTTCAATTGCGACAGAAGGATCAGGGTGGGCCCGACGTCGGCTTCGGGTTTCGCCATTCTGATGCCGGACACCTCTTGCGCCAGATTCTCCAGGCATGCGCTCAGCTCGCCCGGGAGACGTTCGCTTTCCTTGTAATCCGAAAGGACGCCGCTGAGAAGAAAGCCCATCAGGAAGACGTTGGCGGCGACGATTCCGGAGAACAACGGGTTGATCGAGAGCACTTCCCACCCGAGGAAATGAACGATGAGTTTCGCGGATATAACGACGGCGACGATAGCGCTTACCCGAAGCAGAAGCCGGTATTGGTTGTTGATCGTCATTCTCGTCTCTCTCGTCCTTCCCGGTTTGATCGTTCCGTTTCACTATCCCGATAGCCCCGCATTACAGGAGAATAGTAGCGAACCGCGCTCAGATTATCAAATGTTACTATTGTGTTCCGGGAGCGGCGGCGGAGCGCGTCGGATTCGCGCCGGTGTCAGCGCGCGGTCTGTGTATTTTCGTTCATCACCTTCAAGAACAATTCTACGGCCTCCGGGTCAAAATGCGTCCCGGCGAGCGAGCGGATGTGGTCGAGCACCTTCTCCTCGGGCCAAGCTTCCCGATAGGGCCGGTCGCTCATCAGCGCGTCCCATACATCCACAACCGCGAAGAGCCGCGCCGCCGGCAAAATCTGCTCGCCCCTCAGGCCGCGCGGGTAACCCGTGCCGTCCCACTTTTCATGGTGGCAGTAGGGAATATCCAGCGCGGGCTGCAAGAAGGCGATGGGCGCCAGCATGTCGAACGAAAACTGCGGGTGCTGGCGCATCAGCTTCCATTCGTCCTCCGTCAGGGGTCCGGGCTTGCGCAGAATGACGTCCGGCACCCCGAGCTTGCCGATGTCGTGCAGGAGCGCGCCGCGGTGGATGTGGACGAGCTCGTCGGCGCCGACGCCCACGGCTTTCGCCAGCCGTATCGTCATCTCGGTGACCCGCTGGGTGTGGCCTTCGGTTTCCCTGTCGCGCAGATCGAGGGCGCGCGACCAGCCTTCGGTGGTGGCGTCGTAGGCCAGCGCCAGGTCCACGTTGGAGCGTTGCATGTGATCGAAGAGTTGCGCGTTGTCGATGGCAATGGCCGCTTGATCGGCCAGCGTCTCGGAGAAACTGACCCAGTTCCGTCCGGTAACGAGCGGCGAGCGGTGAAAGACCTCCAGCACGCCTTTTACCTGCCCTTTGGCGATGAGCGGCACGCCGTAATAGGCGGCAAAGCCCTCGTCGGCCCAGAGCGCGGCAACCTGCGGGCTTTCCTGTATCTGCGCTGGGTCGTCCGCTTGAACCGCGCGGCGCTCCAGCGCGGCGCGCCCGGCGAGACTCTCTCCCAAACGAATGTGCGCGTTCTCCGCGGAGCGCGTGCGGAAGCCGCGCCCGGCGGCGTGTTCGAGCGTCATCGTGCAAGGGTCGAGCAGCAGCACGTCGGCGGCGTCCACTTTCAGCTGGGTAGCGACATGCCCCAGCAGGATATTGAGCATCATGCGCAAATCCATGCTGGCGGCGATGGCCTGATCGACCCGGTGCATGGCCTGCAATTGATCGAGCTGGCGCACGGTCGCTTCGTGCAGACTCATGCGGTGCAGGGCGGCCCCGGCCATATCGGCCAACGATTCGAGCAGTTTCGCCTGTTCCGGCGCAATGTGGCGGGGGAGCTGCACGGAGACGAACAGCACGCCGACCGTGACCCCGCCGGTGCGGATGGGCAGGCAGGCTCCGCCCCAGCCCTCGGGAATCGGGCCGGCGGCCGGTTGATAAACCATAGAATCGCGGGCGAACTCGGTCGAGACGTGCATCTGCCCGCCGGCGAAAACCTCGCCGACGACGCCGTCGCCGGGCTTGATCGGGGTTTCGCCCGCATGCCGAAACCAGCCGCGGGCTCCGGCGGCGCGCAACTCGTCGCTGCCCGGATCATGGAGCCAGATAATGCCGGCGTCGGTATCCAGCGCGGCCAACGTTTCGTCGAGCAGAATGGGCAGGGCTTCGTCGCGGGTCTGCGCGGCGCGCAGGGCGGCCGAGACCCGGTGCAGGGCTTCGAGTCCGGCGAGGCGCTGGCGCAGGGCCTCTCCCGCCTGCTTGCGCTCGGTAATGTCCACCACCACGGCGCGGCATTCCTGTCTGTCTTCGGCGCCGGCTTCGAGGTGCACCCAAAGCGAATCGGGCCCCTCTTTCAAAAGCGCCACCTCGCAGGCCTCTTTGCTCCCGCCTCCCGAAAATACTTTCTCGAGAAAGGCGTTGAAGGCGGGACGAGACTCGACGGCCACGAACACTCCGAGGCGCCGATTGATCAGCTCGCTGCGCACGAGCCCCAGCAGGCTCGCCCCGGCCAGATTGACCTGATGGATCGCGCCGTCGCGCGCCAACGTCAAGTAACCGACCGGGGCAAAGTCGTACAGGTCGGTGTATTGGCGAAGAAGCGTTTCCACCTCGGCGCGCGCGCGCGCGAGCTCCTCGTTCTGCATCTCCAGCTCGATCTGATGCACCTGGAGCTCGTGGAGCAGACGGCGCGCTTCTTCGGCCGATATTTTGGCGCGGACGGCCGGTTGCTTCTGCAGTCGCGCCTCCGCCTGCACGCGCAGATCGGCCCTTCCGGAACGTTCCGGAGAGGGATTCCGGGTCTTCTCGTCCGTCGCCATCGCAAACCTT
>JAFNGP010000008.1 GCA_017885175.1 bacterium | reverse complement strand
CTGAGTGTTGGGCGCCGTGCAGATGCCGACGCCGTCAGCCTTCCATCGAGCGGCCCCGATCGCGTTCATACTCTGGGCGTAGAGCTCGCCGTAGCCTCCCCCGCGGCGGTCCTGCCAGGCAATGATCAGTCCTCCCGAACCGTCCGGGGCGATGCAGGGAAACACCTGGCTGTATCTCGCCGTGCAGACGGCGACTCCGTCCGTCGTCCACCGCGTTTCGCCGCTCGCGCTCACCCCCTGGGCATAAATGTCGGGGAAGGATCCGCCGCGATAGTCCTGCCACGTGATGAACGCCCCCCCGGTGCCGTCTGAAATGAGCCCGGGGTAGTACTGAATGTTCGCCGCCGCGCAGACGACGATCCCGTCCGCGGCCCATTGAACCGCCCCGATCGCGTTCACCCGCTGGGCATAAATGTCGGTGTTCCCGCTGCGATTGTCCCTCCATGTAACGATCGCTCCCCCTGACCCGTCGGCCGCGAGCTGGCAGGATGTCTGAGCGTCCGCCGCGGCGCAGATAGCCACTCCATCCGGCGTCCACACGACCGTCCCGCTCCCATCCACCCGCCCGGCATAGATATCGGTGTTCCCGTACCGGTAGTCCTGCCAGGCGATGATTGCTCCTCCAGAGCCGTCGGAGCTGATCATTGGATAGGACTGATTGTTCCCCGCCGTGCAGAGGGGAACTCCATCCGTCGTCCACAGGGCTGCCCCGCTCCCGTTCAGCCGCTGAACGTAGATGTCGGAGGTTCCGCCGCGATAGTCCTGCCACGCGATGACGGCTCCTCCGGAGCCGTCGGAACTGATCTCGGGTAACGATTGAGTGCTCGCGGCCATACAGACCGCGACCCCGTCCGCCGTCCACTGAACGACGCCGCTCGCGTCCNNTGAACGACGCCGCTCGCGTCCACCCTTTGGGCGTAAATATCGTAGTTCCCGCCGCGATAGTCCTCCCACGTGATGATCGCCCCTCCCGAACCGTCGGAGACGATCCTGGACGACTCCTGATTGTTCGTCGCGAGGCAGATGCCGACGCCGTTCGTCGCCCACTGAACGACGCCGCTCGCGTCCACCCATTGGGCGTAGATATCGTAGTTCCCGCCGCGGCTGTCCTCCCATGTGACGATCGCTCCCCCCGAGCCGTCGGCGGTGAGACGGGGATTCATCTGGTCGTACGCGGCCGTGCAGACGGCGACTCCGTCCGCCGTCCACAGGACGGCGCCGCTCGCGTCCACGCGTTGAGCATAGATATCCTTGCCGTTCGAGCCGCCGCTGTCCTGCCACGTGATGATCGCCCCCCCCGAGCCGTCGGGGATGATCTGCGGCGCGCCCGGCACCGGATCGGGAGATGGCGCCACGGCCACCCCGTTCGGAATCCAGGCAGCATGGGCGGACGAAAGGCCGATGATCATGAGAAGGAAACACAACGCCAGTGACGGAACGATACGTCCCATGATTACCCGCTTCTTTCCGCCTCGATCCACCGGCGCGCGCGCTGAAGCCCCAGCGGGGATCGCGGCGCGCGTGATCGAGGGCAATTTGGGAGACGTGCACATGAGAGACTTGGTCATCATCGTCAGTATTCTCGCGGACACAAGGTCCAAAACTGCAAACGCCAATACACATCTACCACGCAATCCGAAAGGACTCAACGCATTTCGATCGGCTGCCCGAAACGGCACGATGGCCGCCCATCGTCGGGCGGCCATCGTCTCGCGGTATCGATCGGAACATCAAGCCAGCGCCGCCCGGAGTCCCGGCCGGCGCGCGATCACTTCATCTTCGGCAAACGCACGAGCCCTTTCTTCTGAAGCAGCTGGAACTTCGCGCGCGATTCCGAGATCATCCTATCGGCCTTGTTGTAAAGCTGATCCCAAGTCAGGTTCAGGCGCGCGACGCCCTGCTCGATCGCCTTGCGCCCGACCGCCGCCGCTTCCCGCGGATATACCTCGACCTCGTCCATCGTCGGGATGAGGTAATCCTCGCGGAGCCCCTTGTCCTCGGCGACGCGGGCGAGCTCGCGCGCGGCCGCGATGCACATCTCGTCCGTGATCGTCTTCGCCATCACGTCGAGGGTGCCGCGGAAGATNNCCCACGGCCATATCTCGGGGATCGGATTCGCGCATACGAACACGACGGCGTCCTTGGCCATCCGCGTGATCCATTCCTTCTTGATCGTATCGGGGCCGTTCTTCGAGAGGGCGATGAGGACGTCGGCTCCCTCCATCGCGCGCGGGACGTCTCCCGTTCTCCCCTCGCCGTTCGTTATCTGCGCCATCTCCCATTTCTCTTTCCAATCCTGCTTGAGCTCTTCCTCGCGCCCCAGGTGCAGGATGCCCTTCGAGTCGCACATGATGATGTTCTTCGGCGTGACGCCGGCGACCATGATCATGCGCGCGATGCAGATGTTCGCCGCGCCCGCGCCGACGAGCGTGATCTTGATCTTCGCCATGTCCTTGCCGACGATCTTGACCGCGTTGATGAGCCCGGCGACGGTGACCGCCGCGGTGCCCTGCTGATCGTCGTGCCACACCGGTATATGGCATTCCTTGCGGAGCGTGTCGAGGACGCGGAAGCACTTCGGCTGCGCGATATCCTCGAGATTGATGCCGCCGAAGGACGGCTGGAGCAGTTTCACGAACTCGATGAGCTTGTCGGGATCCTTTGTATCGACGCAGATCGGAAAGGCGTCGACGCCGCCCAGGTACTTGAAGAGCATCCCCTTGCCTTCCATGACGGGCAGCCCCGCCTCGGGACCGATGTCGCCGAGACCGAGGACACGCGTGCCGTCCGAGACGACCGCGACGAAATTTCCCTTGTTCGTGTGCTCGAAGACCTTCTCGGGATTNNATGATCTCGATCTTCCCCTTGTAGAAGGGATGCATGACCATCGCGTCGATGCCGGGCTGCTTCGCCTTCGCGAGGAGCTCTTCCGTCGTGAGCGGCTTCAGGACGACCGGCTTTTTCGGCGCAGGTTTCTTCCGCGCCGGCTTCCGGGGCGCCGCTTTCCGGGGCGCGGCCTTGCGCGCCGC
>JAFNGP010000007.1:388-6214 GCA_017885175.1 bacterium | reverse complement strand
CGCGTCGACGACGCCCAACAACCTGAGCTACACGGGCGTGCAGCTCGGTCTGGATATCGCCGGAGTGGGTGCAACCGGCTCGTCGATGTCCTTCCTGGTGAACCCGATGCCGATCTCGATCGTCGCTCCCGCTCCCGGCGCGGCGCTGGACGTCGGCGATATCTACCCGATCACCTGGACGGTCGCCGGCACCCCCGATTCGGTCAGAATTCTCCTGAGCCTCGACAGCGGCGCGAGCTTCGGCTACACCGTCGCGACCGGCCTCGTCGGCGTCACGTCATACAACTGGACGGTGCCGAATTTGCCGGTGACCACCGCCCGCCTGTGGATCAAAGCATACGCCGGCGGGAGCGTCATCAGCTCCGACGTCATGGAAGGCGATTTCACGATAAAGGGCCGGTACCGCTATGTATCTCCATCGGGGGGCAACGTGTATCCCTATTCCATACCGGCGTGGGCCGCGCATACCATCCAGGCCGCGATCGGCGCCGCGGCTTCCGGCGATTCGATCATGGTCGCGGCGGCTACCTATGCGTCGGCGATCGTTATCGACAAGCCCGTGTATCTTCAGGGCGGGTGGGACGCCGGATTCGCCTCCAGGGATCCGCTGGCCAACGTCACGACGATTCAATCCGGCGGAAGCGCGGTCTCCTTTCTGTCGATTACCTCCGGATCGCCCGGCATCGAAGGATTCACCATCACGGGCGGCACCGGAACAGAATTGCTTCTGCCCGAGTTCGGGATCTACGGAGGCGGAATATTGGTGAACGGAACTCCGGCCGTGATCAAGAATAATATGATAATCGGATGCGGGTACACGGACGCCACGGGATTCAGCGGCGGAGGCGGGATAGCCGTCTGGGGCGGCGCCGTCACGATCGCCGGAAACACGATCACCGGTTGCGTCGCCCAGAGCGGCGGGGGAATATATCTCTATCAGGCGTCGGCCGCGATCACGGGGAACAGGATAACCGGGGCTCAGCCGAACGCCGAATTCGCGGGCTTGAAGTACGGCGGGGGAATCTACGCGCGGCAGTCCGATGTCGCCATGGCGGGCAACGTCATCTCGTCCAACACGGGCTACCAGGAGGGAGGAGGAATCTACGCCAGGTTGTCCCCCCTCTCGACGTCCGGAGATTCCATCTATTCGAACGGAGCGATGCTCAACGGCGGCGGGATCTGCACCGATCATTCGTCCCTGTCGATGCATAATACGTATGTCACGGACAACGTCGCCTCCTCGATGGGCGGCGGCTTATATCACAGGGCCGCGCAGCTCGATATGGCGAATTCCCTCGTCGCCGGGAACAGAACCTCCGCGATCGCCGGGGGCGTGTACGCCGACAGCTGCTGGGGAAACCTGACGAACAACACGATCGATCGCAACACCTCGGGATTCGCGGGAGGTAACGCTTTTGTGGGAGCGGCGGCGGCGCCCCTCGACGTGAGAAACAACATAGTCACCTACGGCAGCCCCGACGGATTCCAGGCCGTCGCCGAAACCAACATCGCGTTTCAGTACAACAACTGCTACGGCAACACCCCCGGGAACGTCGTGACGCTTCTGCCCGACACGACCAACTCGAGCAGGAATCCGGCGTACGCGGATACGGCGTCCATGGACTACTACCTCGGCGTCCATTCGGGGAGCGTCGACGCCGGCGATCCCGCCGGAAACGATCCCGACGGATCGATCGCGGATCAGGGCGCCTTCGGCGGTCCGGGCGCGGTCTTCGACGCCCCCGGCTATGTCCGTAATCTCTTCGCCGCCGCCTCGAACGACACGACGATAGAGATCTCGTGGGACGGCGTGCTCCCGGCAGGATTGAGCTATTACGCCGTCTATTCGGACACCGCCGCCGGCTTCCGGCCCGATATTTCGAATTTTGTCGGAACGGTCGGCGCCTCCGTCAATTCCTTCCGGCACCACCCGGTCGGAGGATGCAAGCACTACCGCGTCTGCGTCGTGGCCGTCTCCGGCCACGCGAGCGGGTATTCGAACGAGGGCGGCGCGTGCGCCGCGGGCCCCGACCTCATACCGCCGGCCGTCGCGGTGGTGTACCCGGCCGGCGGGGAGTCCTTCGCGCCGGGCGATACGGTGGATATCCGATGGACGGCCGCGGACAACCGGCAGGTGGATTCCGTGAGTGTCTTCTATTCCGAAAACGCGGGGCGGAACTTTGTGCTTATCGCGAGCGGCGAGCCGAACGACTCGCTGTACCGGTGGATCGCTCCGGAGATCGCGTCGGATTCGTGCCTGATCAAGATCGTCGCATTCGATCCCGGGAAACTGACCGGAGAGGATGTGTGCGGCGGCTTCTTCTCGATACGCGCGACGACCGGCGTCGACGATCTTCCGGCGATCGCGTTCTCGCTCAAGCAGAATTATCCCAACCCGTTCAATCCGTCGACGACGATCGATTATACCGTCGCGCGGATGAGCCCGGTGGAGATCGCGATATTCGACGTGAACGGGCGGAAGGTCAGGGCGCTGGTCAGCGAGATCAAAACGCAAGGGGCCTACAAAGCGGTTTGGAACGGGAAGAACGATAGAGGGACGCCGGTCGCGTCGGGCGTATATTTCTACCGTCTGACCGCCGGCGATTTCACGCAGATCAGGAAGATGATCCTGCTCAGATAGCTCCGATCTCTTAGCCGATGGATCTGCGCCCGCGAGGGCGCAGATCCATCACGGTTTCTCGATCACGGTTTCCTGTATACCCGCCACATGAGCGCGGCGTGCTCGTTTCCCGCCGTGAGAATGCGAATTGTGTTATCGCCCGCCTTCACCAGGCTGTCCGGTATCTTGACGGTCTGCGGCACGAAGAAGACCGTATCCGGCGGCATCGAGGTGGAGAAAGTCGAATCGGGCGGTATCGTCCGCGCATACTTGAAGACCACCTCGCCGTTGATCCACGCCTCGGCCGAATCGACGACCCCGGGAGGCATCACCATCGCCGTGATCGGCACTTCGATATCGACATAGTAATTGAATACCACGGTGAGCGGCGACGGAGGATTGACGAACGTCGAATCGACATCCGTCCCGAAACGCGAGAGCGGGCCGACAATGATCGGCCCGAAGAGATTCAGCAAGGGCCTGATCAGCGGGAAGAGCCCGAAATCAGCCCCGAGAAAGTCCCGGCCCTTCCCGTCGGCTCCTTTGACGAGCGTGACGAGAAGCGGATTCGCCGAAGTGACCTTCCACGCATCCTCCGGCGCGGCGACGAAAACCTTGTGGACCCCTTCCCTGAGCCCCGCAAATCGATACTCGCCCGCCGAGTCGGTTCGGGTGATGAGCGTCGCCATGTCGCCGTTCTCGAGCGTCTTCTCGATCGCGACGGTGATTCCCGGAACGCCGGGTTCGCACCGGCACGAACGGTCCCTCTCTCCGTCCTTGTTGCTGTCGATGAAGACCGTGCCCGCGATGGTCCCCGTGCCGGGCGCCGGCCCGATATCGATCCGGAAGCCGATTGCAAACGAGCGCGCCGTGACCGTATGAAATCTCATCGCGGCGCGTTCGGTCCGCTCGCCGGGCGAGAGCAGATTATCCTCGCCGAGTTTCGCGCTGAAATCGTAGAAAGGAAATCCGTCCCGCGAAACTCCGTCGAAGTCGACCACGGCGATGTCGTCCGGCCTGATATTCACGACGACGAAACGTATCGGAGGAGCGATGGCGCGCTCGGTTCCGTTCAGAATCTGCACGTCGAAGGTCGCGATTCCCGTCGACTCGTTGAACGCGACGTTCATCGCCCAGACCTCGAGAGTCCCCGGCGCTATGGAGCTGTCCGAGACCTCGCCGAGAAGGAAGCTGCCGCTCGCTCCCGGATCGATCTCTCCGCTCCCGCTAAGGCCGTTTCCGGACTCTTTATCGATTGCCGCCGGCTGTTCGCTGCAGGAGAACATGAGCGCCATAGTCAGCGCCGTGAGAATGAATATGACCGGATAAATCGAGAAACGCCTGTCTTGTAGCATGGCCCGCACCTCCCGAGGGTATTTTGAAGCATTTATACTATAATTATAATCAAAACGAGCGGAACAATAAAGGGCATTCATGGGCGCAGAATCTATGGGCGCATATATGAAAAAACCCGGTCGAGGACCGGGTTTTTTCGTCTTGTCCGAATCGAGAAACCGAAGCGGCTATTCGTTGAACATGGACTTGATGCCGCCCCAGGTGCTTCTTTCAGTCCCCAACGCGCAATCGTTGATCGTAAGCGTTACGGTGAAGAAGTCCCAGCAGGCTCCCAGGGTATACGTGGGATTGCAGTTCGGATCCAGGAAGCCGGGGTAGTTGGCCGGCGCGGGCTGTCCGAGATCGGTGGTGGATATCCGGGAGCCGTTGCCGATGTAGAAGGTCATGCAGCTGCCCGGGTAGGCGTCGAATTTCGCGAGCGCCTGAATGTTCGTGATGGCGGCGATAGGCACCCAGTTCGCGTACGTGATCGTCTCGAATTCCACGTAGCTCGTGATCGTGCCGGGGTAGCTGGGATCGCCGTTCGCCCACGGGCCCAATCCGCTGAGCCAGATGTTCCCGCCGTTGAAGGTCTTCATATAGGTCCGGCTGCCGTTGCCGTTCGCGTTGACCGTGTTGACCAACATAACGGCGTTTGCGCCCTCGGTCGAGCACGAGTAGCGCCACTGGGACGCCAGCGCCAGGCCGTCCCATGACTCGGCGTTGAGCGTCGTTCCGGCCTGCAGCGCGCCGCCGCCCGTGGTCCAGCCTTCGGTGTAACGTCCGACATAGACCGGTCCCCCGAGATCGGTCGACTGATACGCCCCCGACAGGGGAGCTCCGGCGTAGGATGCCTCTGCCAGGAGCAGGATGAGAAGCGCAACGGATGCAATGGCAGAACGTTTCATAAACAACGTCCCTCCTGGTTGAAGAAAGAAACCGCCGAATCCTCGGATTCGGTAACTGGTGCAATGGCGGGAATTTTAGCATAAACAAGGAGCATAGTCAATTAGAAAGTGTTGTTAACTGCTTGAAGGTGACGCAATTGTATTGATCCCGTCTTTCCCTTCCGTAGATTCGGTGCAATTCAAAATAATACTTGCCAAACTGCGTCCGGCGGCTCTATAAAGGCCGTCAAGGGGGTGATGTGTATGAAGAAGATCAGCGCTTTGGATTGGATTGCCCTGATCCTTATCATCGTGGGCGGTCTCAACTGGGGGCTTGTCGGGGCTTTCAAGTTCGATCTCGTGGCCGCCGTTCTAGGCTCAATGTCGATTGTCGCGAGAATCGTGTATGTCCTCGTCGGCCTATCGGCCATTTATGGCATATTCATGCTCGGCAAGATCTGCAAGAAGTAATCCTGCCGGCGCGGGGGATGCATCACCTCCGCGCTTCATTCTTCGTCCGCGTTCCCCCGTCATCCGCAGTATTGAAGTACGGTTCACGACAAGCTATATTCACGGGATACGGAACGTAATCGTCGGCTCGAAAGGCTGCAATGATCATCGTCGACAACATATCGAAGAGCTACGGCGCCCAGGAGCTGTTCATAAACGCCGGCTTCAGGCTCGGCGCGGGAGAGCGCGTCGGGCTGGTCGGGAGAAACGGGCACGGGAAAACGACCCTGTTCCGTCTCATCGCGGGGGAGGAGGAACCCGATTCGGGAGCGATCTCCATACCCAAGGGTTATTCCATCGGCTACGTCCTGCAGGAGCCGGATTTCGCCGAGGACTCGGTGTTGAAGGAAGGCGCGAGAGGGCTCCCGGCGGCCGAGAAGGATCATCATTGGAAGGTGGAGAAGATTCTCGCGGGGCTCGGTTTCACGGAGGCCGATCTGGCCAAGCATCCGTCGCAGCTTTCCGGCGGATTCC
>JAFNGP010000007.1:0-383 GCA_017885175.1 bacterium | reverse complement strand
ATCACGCACGACAGGAGCTTCATGGATAACGTGGCCACCCACGTCATGGGGATTTACCGGAAGGGTCTGCGCAAGATCAAGGGGGATACCGGCAAGCTCTACGCCCGGTTCGCCATGGACGAGGAAATGTACGAGAAGACCAGGCTCAACGACGAGAAGAAGAGAAAGCAGACCGAAGCGTTCATTCGGCGCTTCCGGGCCAAGGCGACGCTCGCGAGCCGGGTGCAATCGAGAGTCAAGGCGCTCGAGAAACAGACGAAGCTCGAGAAACTGGAGCAGCCGAAGAATCTCGACTTCTCGTTCCGGTCGCAATCCTTCAACGGCAAACCGGCCATGCACGTCAAGGAGCTGGCGTTCGGGTACGAGCCGGAGAGCCCCCTCTT
>JAFNGP010000006.1 GCA_017885175.1 bacterium | reverse complement strand
GCCTTCGGGTCCTTCACCGGATCGCTCGTGTAGATTCCGTCGACCTTCGTCCCCTTGAGAAGCGCGTCCGCCTTGATCTCCACCGCCCGGAGCGCCGCCGCCGTATCGGTCGTGAAGTACGGATTGCCCGTGCCGCCGGCGAGGATCACGAGGCGTCCGTTCTTGAGATGATCGAGCGCCTGGCGCCTGATGTACGGCTCGGCGAACTGCTCCATGGTGATGGCCGTCATGACGTTGGCCTCGACGCCCGCGCGCTCGAGCGCCGCCTGGAGCGCGAGGGCGTTGATGATCGTGCCGAGCATTCCCATGCAATCCGCGGCGACCCGATCGACGCCCTTCTCGCTCGCCTTGTATCCGCGGAGGATGTTTCCACCGCCGATGACCACCGCGATCTCGCTTCCCGCGTTGACGGCTTCCCGGAGCTCCCCGGCGAACGCCGCGACCCTGTCGAAATCGATGCTCGTTTGGGCGCCGCCGAGCACCTCGCCGCTCACCTTGAGCAGAAGCCTCTTGAACCTGAGCTTACGTTTCACGATCCACTCCTTCCCGCTCTCCGCGATGCGCCGCCCGCCCGCGGCGGGCGGCACGGGAGCAGGCGATAAAAGGGCGCAGGAGAAAACCCCCCTGCGCCCCTGTTTTCATGGCCGCCGCCCACCTTCGCACGTCCGGTATCTCAGCTCAAATCCTCCCCCAGCTGAAAACGACTGAAGCGCCGCACGACAATGTGCTCACCGAGCTTCGCGACGGTATCCGTAACGAACTGATTTACCGTCACCTCGTCGTTCTTGATATACGGTTGATCAAGAAGACATGCCTCATGATAGAACTTCTCGATCTTCCCTTCAACAATTTTATCGATCACGTTCGCCGGCTTGCCCGTCGCGGCCGCCTGATTGCGGTAAATCTCCCGTTCCCGCTCCACGATCTCGGGCGGAAGCTCTTCCCGGCGCACGACGAGCGGCGAAGCCGCGGCGATCTGCATCGTGAGCTCCTTGCCGAGCGTCTGGAAATCGGCGGTGCGGGCGACGAAATCGGTTTCGCAGTTGATCTCGAGCATGACGCCGATCTTCGCTCCCGGATGGATGTACGAGAATACGCTTCCTTCCTTCGCCTCTTTGCCGGCGCGCTTGGCGACCTGGGAAAGGCCCTTCTCCCGCAGAAGCTTGATCGCCTTTTCGAAATCCCCGTCCGCGTCCAGGAGCGCCCGTTTGCAATCCATCATGCCGGCGCCCGTTTTCTCGCGCAGCTCCATTACCCGTTTCGGTGTAATATCCATTCGCTATCCTCCGCTGTGCCGTACGTTGACTCTCGAGCGTTTCAGCGCCCCGGTTCCTGTTCCTCGATATCCACGTCCGCGCCCGTCTTCTTGACCGGTTGGCGCTTCTGATCCTTGGGCTCCGCGACGTGTTCCGCTTTTTCCGGCCTGTCGATCTTCTTGCCCTTGTCCTCGAGGAATTCCTTGTTCTTGAGATACCTGCCCCTGCCCTCGATGATGCCGTCTGCGAGCACGCGGGTGAAGAGCTTGATGGATCTGATCGCGTCGTCATTCGCCGGAACGGCGAAATCGACCTCTTCCGGATCGCAATTCGTGTCGACGAGACCGATGATCGTGAGCCCGAGCTTGCGCGCTTCCTTCACCGCGATCTCTTCGTTTTTCGTGTCGACGACGATGAGGCAGGCCGGTATGGCCGTCATTCCCCTGATGCCGGAAAGGACCTTGAGCAATTTCGCCTTCTGCTTCTCGACACGGAGTATTTCCTTCTTCGAAAGCTGGTTGATGCGTCCGTCTTTTTCCATCGCCTCGAGGTTTTCGAGACGCTCCATGCTCATTTTGATCGTTTTGAAATTCGTGAGGATGCCGCCGAGCCACCGCTCGTTGATATAATACATCCCGCTGCGGGTCGCATCCTCCTGCACGCTCTCCTTCGCCTGCCGCTTCGTGCCGACGAAGATCGAGGTCTTCCCCTCCGCGGACAGGCGCTCGATCGCCAGATAGGCCTTCTCGAGCTGCTCCATCGTGGAGCGGAGATCGATGATATAGATTCCGTTTTGTTCCTTGTAGATATAGGGCTTCATTTTGGGATTCCAGCGCCGTGTCTGGTGTCCAAAATGCGCGCCCGCCTCGAGCATGTCCTTGATGGTGACATCCACCGTGCGGCCTCCTTTGGTTGCTCCTCCATCCCTCTCGAGCGGACTCAATCCCCTTCGTCGGGGACACCTCGAGCCTTACGAGGGATGTGTGTATTCGTGCGAAATTATCTCTTGGAGAACTGGAACTTCCTCCGTGCCCCCGCCTGCCCGTACTTCTTCCGTTCCTTCTCGCGCGGGTCTCTCGTGAGAAAACCCCCGACCTTGAGAACCTTCTTCTGGGTCTCGTCCTGCATGATGATCGCACGAGAAATACCGAGTCGAAGCGCTCCGGCCTGTCCGGCGACACCGCCCCCCTTCACCGTCGCCTTGATGTCGTATTTACCCAGCGTGCTCGTTGCCTGGAACGGCTGCTTGACGACCATGGAGAGACTTTCGCGATGCAGATACTCGTCGAGATCGCGCCCGTTGATCGTGAACTTGCCCGCTCCGAGGGACAGGAACACGCGTGCGACCGAGGATTTCCTCCTGCCTACTGCGTGGAACATCTCCTTTGCCAAGATATCACCTCCCGTCACGGCTCGTTGAACCTATGCGCGCCTCTCGCGTGAGATTGCGCGCGCCTGCGATCAGAACTGGAGAACCTGGGGCTTCTGGGCCTCGTGCGGATGCTCCGGCCCCGCATACACCTTGAGCTTCTTGATAAGCCTTCTTCCCAGCCGGTTGTGCGGCAGCATCCCCTTGACGGCGTGCGTGATGACGAACTGCGGATTCTTCGCGATCGCGTCCTTGAACGCCGTCAAACGGAGACCGCCGGGATATCCGGTGTACCGCCAATAGGTCTTCATGTCGCGCTTTTTCCCGGAGATCGAGACGCTCGAAGCGTTCACGATGACCACGAAATCGCCGTGGTCCATGAAAGGTACGAAGCCGACCTTCCCCTTGCCCCGCAGGACCTGCGCGACCCTGGAAGCGAGCCTGCCGAGAGGCTGTCCGGCCGCATCGACGATGTACCAGTCCCTGCGAACCTCGCTCCCTTTCAGAATGGTTGTTTTCTGCTGCATCGTTTTCCTCCAAACGGACATATTAATGCTCGCTCGCGATTCGCTCGCGAAACAACAAAATATATACGCGGCAAGGAATTATGTCAAGTGCCATTCCAGCAATATGTAGAAGGGCTCTCTTTACGCCTGGGCCCGCATCAAGGGCACAAACGGGAAGACTTTGAGGGGCCGGCGGTCGGCCGATCCCTCAAAGTCCGTCTGATCACCTTCTCCAGCTGACGGCAGCCGGGACGGGCGGGGCTACCGCAGGAGAATCATCTTGTTCGAGAGCATCTCCTTGCCCGCTGCGAGCATGGAGAAATACACTCCCGACGGCACCGCCCTGCCCCGGGAATCGTTTCCCGACCAGATGCCGGCGTGCTGCCCCGCTTCCTGTCTCTCGCGATCGACGAGCGTAGCGACGAGTCGACCGGATGCGTCGTAAATCGATAGCGTCACCTCGCACGGCGCGGGGAGATAGTACCGCAGCGTGGTCGTCGGGTTGAAAGGATTCGGCGCATTCTGGTAAAGCGTCAGCGGCACGACCGGGATGGCCACGGCATCCGTCTCGAAGAGGGTTCTCCTTGCGCCGCTCTCCGTGACGTCCACGCGGTAGCGCATGAGAGAGCCGGGCGTGCACCGCATATCGGCGAAGGAATAGGCCTTCCCGTTCGATTCGATGGCGACGGGGATCTCCTCGAATGCTCCGGGGCCGGCGCTCGAACGGAGCACGTCGAACGTCAAGCCGGCGACCGGCGCCGAGAGTTCCCACCCGACACGCACGACCGATTCCTCGACTCTTGCGCTGAACGAAGCGAGAAGCGTCGCGACGGGCGAGACCCCTTGGCCGACGCGTTGGGCATAGATGTCCACGTCCCCGCTGCGTCTGTCGGCCCACGTGACGATGGCGCCGGCGGCGCCATCGGAGACGATCGAGGGCGATCCCTGATACCCCGCTGCCGTGCAAAGGGCCACTCCATCCGCCGTCCACTGGGCAGCTCCCGAAGCGTTCACGTACTGGGCATAGATGTCCCCGCCGCTCCCGCTGCGCAAGTCGTTCC
>JAFNGP010000005.1 GCA_017885175.1 bacterium | reverse complement strand
GATTCGTTCATCGCATGAAAAAACGGCTATTGACGTCCGCTATTGTCGCCCTTCGACGGTGAATTCCGCGAGCGTGAAGAGGAAGACGAAGATCGCCACGCCAAGCGAAGCAAACACGAGCAGCGATCGCTCCCTGCTGCGAAGAATGGACATGAAGCTCGTGACGCCCCCGGCGATCGCCGAGACCATGGCCGCGAGCACGAGGGAAGTCACGAAGGGGTGTCCGAAGAACGCCTCGCGCCCTCCGTAGCCGGCCCGGTTGAGGCCCTGCCATAGCATCAAGAGCGCGAAGAACCCGACCTCGAGGCCGACGGACCACCAGCCGAGCCTGGACGCGGGCAAGCCGAGTATGCGCCGTCCGAGCGGATGTTCGTTCATTCATTACCTCCCGATTGCGACAAATGGATTCTCGGCCATAGGCGCGCCGGCCGCGTCCATGGCCCCCTTGAGTCCCGACGAGGTCAATATCTTTTGATCCTTCGTCACCATGATCGCCTCGACCCCGTCCAGGCGCTCTACGAGCTCCATACCCTTCTCGGGGCCCAGAACAAAGAGAGCCGTCGAGAGCCCGTCCGCCCGTGTGGCGTCGTCGCAGATGACGGTCACGCTCATGAGCCCGCCGGCGGGATAGCCCGACGCCGGATCGAGAATGTGATGATAGCGGACGCCGTCCTTCTCGAAGAAGCGCTCGTAGTCGCCCGACGTCACGATCGTGAGATCCGATACGTCGAGCGCCCCCATGACGCCCTCTCCCCGCGGGTTTCGAATGCCCACCTTCCACGGCCTGCCGCGCAGCTCGCCGATGGCGAAGATGTCCCCTCCGGCGTCGATGAGCGCCGACGTCACGCCAGCGCCTTTCAGAACCTTCACCGCTTCGCCGACCGCATACCCTTTGGCGATGGCGCCGAGATCGATCTTCACGCCGTCGTTCGGCTTCGCGAGGACGCCGTTCTCGATCCTGAGCTGCCGCCAGCCGACCTTCTTGAGACACGCGGCGATATCGGGCGAAGCGGGCACCGCCGGAGCGCCCCTGAAGAATCCCCATAGATCGACGAGCGGATAGACCGTGACGTCGAATGCGCCGCCGCTTTCCTCGCTGATCTCGAGAGCGGTCGCGAGGAGCGCGAGAATCTCGGGATCGGCGATCGGAGCGTTATCGTGGTTGAAGCGATAGAGCGGACTTTCGGGATTCAGCACGTTGAACTTGCGATCGACCTCTTCCATCCGGTCGAACGCCTTCTCGATCGTCTTGATGGCCTGCGGGTCGCCGGGCACCTGTATCGACACGTAGGTGTCCATGAGAAACCTCGTCTCTTTCTGCACCGGTTCGGGCTTGTCCGCTTTCGGCCTCCCCCAGAAAACGACGGCGGCTGCGACAGCGGCCATGACGATTATGAGCAATGCCTTTTTCATTCTCTCGCCTCTCTAGCGGCCGGCCTTGGTGATCGCGCCTTCCTTGACGTTGCCCTTGAGGAACAGCTCTTCATACATGACGATCGCCTTTCTCACCGCGAAACACGTGCAGTCGGACGATATCGTCGCTCCGCTGATCGCCCTGATGTCCTTGCGCACCTGGAGCGGATCGCTGCTCCCCTTCCCGATGAACTGGTTCAGGAAGTTGTTCCGGGCGATCGGGCGTCCCCGCTTCTCCTCGTACGACATGACCGCGAGGTTCTTGACCTTCGCCGTCTTCGGATCGAGGGCGATGCAGAACTCCACCGGGCCCCACTTCCCCGGCTGCGCCTCGATGATCGCGACACCGGTCTTCTCCCCGTTGACGACGGAGTAGTAGAAATGATATTCGAGCTGCTCCGTCATCTTCTCCGACTTCGAGCCCTCCTGGTAATGGACGAGCTGCCCGCCGAGCCTGTTCTTGATCTTTTCCACCTCGTCCACGGTCATCAGGCGGGTGTTGTTGACGATGCTCTGGGCGTCGGGGAACATCTGTTTCAGCGCCTCGTCCCTCGTGAGAAGCCGCATCGCGAAACAGTCCGTGGAGACCAGTGCGCCGACGGCGAGGATCGCGAGCGCGAAAACGACGTGCATTGCTTTCATGGTATGGCGTCCTTTCTTCTTCGAGAGCTGGTTCATTCCGGCACCCCGTACCCTTCCGCCTCCCGGTAGAGGGCGACGATCACGTCCGAAAGGCTCGCGACGCCCTCGGTCAGCTTCGTGCCTTCGGACCGCTTGTTCGTCACGTATCTATGAATCCTGTCCCAGAAGGCCGGGATCGAAAGCCAGGACATCGTGAGAATCTCCACGAGCCTGTCGGCCGGCACCCCCACCCTCTTGAGCGGCGCGAGCAGCTTCTTGAGGGCGGCGGCGCGCTCGTCGGGAGATGTGGTCGCGATGAGGATCGTGGCGCTCAGCATGAGGAGCANNGCCCCGTCTCCGTGAGCGTGAACGGGCCGCGCGAGAAGATCACGCGCCCGTCCCGCATGAAAAGGAGCGATATGACGAAGGAGAAGAGAAGAAAAGGCGCGAGCCTCCGCAGATCGGATAAAAGCCGCGGGAGGGACACTCTCGACAGAAGGCCGGCGCAGAGAAGCACGAGAAGCACTACGCTGAGCCCGGCGAAGCTGTGGAGAATGAAAACGGCCGTCGCGATCCCGAGGCTCGCGAGGATCTTGACGGAAGCCGGCGCCGCATGGACCGGCGAGGCGACGCTCACGTAGCGCCTCGTCATGAGCGCCGACCCCGGAGCTTGCGGGGGCCCGTCCGCCGTTCCTTGCAGAATGCCCGCCGTCTCCGGGGCGCCCGCGCCCGATGAAGCGAGCTTCCTGCAGACCTGCGAGGCGACGAGCCCCGTTATGAGTCCCGTGAGCACCGCGCTGATCCCGAGGAGCGGGACGAGGTAGAATATGCTCCGGTGATGTATGATCAGAAAATAGGCGAGACCGATCTGGGCCAGGTTGTGAACCATGGCGCCGATCATGCTGATTCCGACGAGGCTCATGAACGATCGTCCGCGAACGGTCGTGAGCCGGTAGAGGATCCCCATGACGAGCGTGCTCGAGAGCGCCGCCCCGAAGCTCAAAATGAACGGCGGGGAGAGAAACGTTCCGAGGATGAACGAGCTGATCAGCGTGCGCATGAGCGCGATCTCGAGGGCCGCCCGGAATCCCAGATCGACGAGCGCCACGAGCGTGATCATGTTGGCGAGCCCGAGCCTGATCCCCGGTATCGGGTGCGGGAAGAGCGACTCGAGTATCTGGAGTATCGTCGCGCACGAGACGAGGAGCGCTATCTTCCGGATCTCCGTATCGCGTTCGTGTTGCGTCATGACGATCCCTCAGTAGCTCACGGCGTCGACGACGCCGGAACCCGCTACGCCCTTGATCTCGACGAGAATCTTGTTCGGCACGCAGACGATCGTCTGGTTCGGCCGGGAGATCCACCCCGCATGCTTGCAGATCTGCCGGGGACAATCGGAATCGGCGATTTGTATCCGTCCCGCGTTTATCTCGAGCCGGATCGTGTGCCCCCCCGCCTCCTGCGTCACGACTCGATCGTGCGAGAGGTCATAGCTCCCGGCGAGTTTGCCGTCGCAGTAGAGAAGCGCCGAGGCTCCGGCCTGCGAACCCTTGCCGGAAAGAGACAGGAACATCACGACGCTCGCCGCAAGGATCAGCACGGCGAGAATCCAGTCGAGCTTCGATACCTTGTAGAGACCCTGCTCCATCGATGCGCCGGCGGCCTTTCTCTAGGGTTGGGGGGTCGGACCGCTTTTGGAGGGGGTTCCTGTTCACGCGGTCTCGACCCACCAACCAAGGGGACCCTAGAACGTCACTCTCCAGCCCAGGGTTGCGCGATTGAACTCGAGCTTCTCGCTGCCGTCCAGCCTGCTCCAGTCCGCGATATCGTACTGAACGACGACGACGGCCGATTCCGACGCGTAGATCTGCAGGCCCGGCGTGAACGTGATGTACTTCTCGCCGACGGTCGATCCGGTGCTCCAGTTCTGGTCGGCCACGCTGTAGTCGACGCTCGCCCGCGCCCACGGAACGAAGCGATACGAGGCGTTCGCGTAGAATCCCTTGGGTTTGCGGTTTATGATGGCCGAGCCCGCGGGATAATCCTCCCACGTGCCGCCCGCGTACTCGGTTCTGAACGCGAGATTGCGCCATTCGGTGGCGAATCCCGCCGCCCAGCGCGTCACGCTCTTCGAGTATGCGTTATCGTATCTTCCCTGGACGAAAGATCCGAGGAACCGCACGGGGCCGAACTCGGGCTCGACGTGAAACATTCCCATGACGCCCCGGTTGTTGTCCGAAAATTCGTTTCCGCCGTTCAGCAGATAGGCGTAGGTGGGGATGGAATAGTTTCCCACTTCGAAGCTCTTGTAGATCTCGACGCCGGAGTCGTGCATCGCTCCCAGGCTCGTGTTGGCGGTGAACTTGCTGCCGTTTATCGCGTCTTC
>JAFNGP010000004.1 GCA_017885175.1 bacterium | reverse complement strand
GAGGAAGAGGTCGCCGGATCGCTCATGCCCCCGATCCCCCCGGCTCCCCCGAGCGCGCTCGATACCCTCCGCCAATTCACCGCGACGCTGAAATACCGCGCGGACACCTGGTATATGAAGAACGCGGTTCCGGGGACGTTCGACTTCTATTACGCGAAGGGGCCCGTGATCAAGGATTCGGCGGTGCCGTTCGAGTTGAAATCTCCGGCGCCCTCGGGGACGTTTTCGCTGACGTTTCGATTGCAGGGAAACGATCCGCTGAACTTTTCGCACACCGTCTCGTTCAGCGTCCGGAACGCCACGGGAACGCATCCGATCGGGACGGGCAGCTTTTTCTCCAAGGAGGCGAGGACCTACGCGTTCACGGGGCTCCCTTCCTCCTGGCTCGTCGACGGCCGGAACGAGCTCGTCGTCGTGTGCGACGCGGACTATAAATATCTCATCAACGATTTCACGATCAATTACACGGCGCTCTTCGTCGCGAGCGGCGACAGGCTCGAATTCGCCGTCGATCAGCTCGTCGATTACGCCGCGATCGCGATTTCGGGCTTTTCGACGAACAGCGGCTATCTTGTCGATGTCTCGAATCCGCGAAGCCCTTCCTATCGCGCGCTCGGGCCGTCGGATTTCGTTCCGGACGGGAGCGGCTACCGGCTCGTGATCGTCGTCGACGAATCGCTGGCGGTGCGCAGGTTCGTCGCATTCGGCGGCGGCGCCGCGGATCGCCTGGCGGTGCGCGCGGTTTCCGTCGACGCGCCGTCGCGCCTCCGCGAAACGGCCGGATCCTATCAGGCGCTCGTCATCTCGCACCGGGATTTCATGGCGCGCAGCGCCGAATACGCCGCCTGGCGGAGGAGCCAGGGCTACCGCGTGCTTCTCGCCGACGTCGAGGACGTCTACGACGAGTTCAACGGCGGACTGCCGCACGCGGACGCGATCAAGCGTTACGTCAAGTACGGTTTCGATCATTGGGGCGTGGAGTACGTTCTCCTCGTGGGGGACGCGAGCGAGGATCACAAGCGGATCATCTACGGGCCGACCGCCGAGCAGGGCTCCGGTCCCGATTATGTCCCCGCCTTCACCTATTCGACGAGCGTGAGCGGCACGTACGACGACGAGGTTATCTACTCGGATAGATATTACGCGTTTATCGACGAGGCCGTTCCCGTCTCCCCGGGGATAGCCGGCTCTCCGCTTCTCCCGGGCGGTTACCCGGACGTTTTCATCGGCAGGCTCTCCGTCGGGAAGGACGAGGAGCTCAGGGCGATCGTGAACAAGATCAAGCGCATGGAGACGCCGGTGAGCGACGACGCGTGGCGCCGCCGCCTCGTCCTCGTCTCCGACGACGCGTGGTCCGGCCGCGGGAACGACTACCGGTACCGCTCCTACGAGTACGATTTCGAGCGGAGCACCGACAGCTGCGCCGCGGCCGTCGAACGGGCGCTCCCCGGAGGATTCGACGTGCAGCATCTCCGTCTCTCCCTGTATACCGATCCGATTCATCCCAACAGGACCGAGAGCGGCCCGGCCGTTCTGAGCAAATCCACGACCGCCACGAGAGGCGCCTTCACGCCCGCGCTCAACAAGGCGCTCAACCGGGGATGTCTCTGGTACATGTTCCAGGGGCACGGGAACCGGGCCGTCCTCACGACGGAGTCCGCCTACTCCCTCGGATGGTACATGGATCCCGACAGCCTGCGGATCTACACGCCGTTCGTCTTCGTCGGCGTCGGCTGCCACATCAGCGATTTCGCCATCCAGGCGGAGTACAACACGTTCGGTGAAACGGGGCCGTACGGCGATTGCATGAGCGAGCAGCTCCTCTTCAAATCCGGAGCGGGCGCCGTCGCGACGTACGCGAGCGCCGGATTCGAGTATCTCTCCCAGAACGCCGTGCTCGTCGAGCAGCTGCACCGGACCATCTTCCAGGCGCCCCCCGCCGATTCGGTCGGGCCGCGCAACGAGTACACGGGCGCTCACTGGATATTCGGCGAGGCGATCGCGAAGGCGGAGATCGAGCAGATCGATCGCACCACGTACGGGACGGAGCAGGTGTTCCGGTATTGCATCCTCGGCGATCCGATGCTCAGGATCGATCCGGGGCCCCCGCTCATGCGGCTCGAGGCCGATTCGGCGGGCGAATATCGCGTCGTGTCAAGCGGCGATACGATGCGGGCCCGCGACGGCACGAACCTGATCAAGCTGCGCCTCTCGGTGAGCGACATCGTGGCGATCGGGCGCGTCACGCTCAGGGTGAACGGCGAGGACAGCACCGGCTCGCTGAGGATCACGCGGCTCGTCGACGCCGACAAGACGTACGCGCGCTCGTATCGAGTCGACTACGACTATACGATCGACCCGAATGACGATATGCTGCTCTTCCAGGTGTACTCGCCGGAAGGCCGGGAGGTCGGCCGCTTCGAAATCCCGATCCTGACGAGCGTGCGGCTGTTCTACAACGATTTCGGCTACGAGATCGGCGCCGGCGCCGAATCGCCTCCCTCCGGCACCTTCATCGTTACGGCCGAGTTCCCCGTGTATCTTCCCGAGGCGCCGAAGCTTTCCATCGACGGCATAATCCAGGAAGGCATCGTATTCGCGGCGAACGATCCGGATCGCCCGCTGCGCTGGGAGGCCGTGTTTCCGAGGACGCTCACGAGCGGGCTGCAC
>JAFNGP010000003.1 GCA_017885175.1 bacterium | reverse complement strand
CGCATAGATGGCGACTCCGTGCTGGTCCCCGTTGAACGGCGTGTTCCTGATGTTCAGCACCTCGCAGTCCCACACCGTGCCGCCGGCGTTGCGGAAGCCGATGCCGATGAAGCGGGAGTTGGCGTTCCCGCGACCGAGACCGTCGATCGCGACGCCGCCGAGGGTCACGTCGTTCGCATCGTGGATGTAAACGGTGGGCTTATTGGTCGTCGAGGTCATGAAGGACTTGGTGAGAACCGTCGGCGACTGAATGACGGAGTACCCCCAGCTAGGGCCATAGGCCTGGGGGGCATAGATCTCGCAGTTCTTCGTCACTTCGACTTGCTCCACGTATGTTCCCCCGCCGCTGTAGATGCCGAGCCAGACGATGCACAGATAGCTCGTCGGGGGGATCGCGTCAATCGCCTCCTGGATCGTGTCGTAGTACTCGAGCTNNGACGCAGAAGTCGAGACGCACTTCATCGATCAAGATGCCGGCAAACGTGTTCCCCGATATCGCCGGTGAAGCGTTGACCGCGATGATACCGCTGTCGCAATCGTGGATGTCGTTGTTCGTCAAGGCCGGCGTGGCGCCCATCCACACATCGATTGCCGCCGACCCCCACTCTGCGACGTTCAACCCCGAAACGCACTCGGAGATCTCGTTGTCATCGATGGTCGGGTCGCCGGAGTACACGGAGATCCCGTAGCTCAGACGGTCGGGATCGCTTCCGCCGAGACCGGTCACGGTATTCCCGTGAATCTGGCCGTCGTCGGTGTTGAGGATCACGTCGTCTCTCGTATATATTCCGACGCGGCCGAAGCCGTACACGTTGTTGTCGATAACATCAATCTGGCTGTCGTCGCGCCGCACGGCGAGACCGGCGGCCCCGGGATAGCTGACGTTCTTGACCTCGTTATCGTGGATATTCCCGTCGGTGCCCGCGGTGGCCCAAACGCCGTACTGGATGCTCTTTCCCGTTCCGTCGATGGTGAAGCCGGAAAGGTTGACCACCGCCGAATTCGTGATCTTCACGATGAACTGCGTGACCAGGGTCGTTCCCGTGATGATCGAGTTTCCCGCGCCCGCGCCCTGAATGGTCAGGACCTTCCCGTCGTTCGTGACGGCCTCGGGATAGCTGCCCGCCGCCACGACGATAAGGTCGCCCGAGATTGCAGCGGTGATCGCCGCCTGAATCGTCGCATAGTCGGCAGGAACGTTGATCGTGCTGCCGAGCATTCCGCGAGGCGCCGACAGCGGCGCGCGCACTGTAGACGGAGATCCCTTATCGGGATCCTCAAACGGGCTCACCGGCTTCTTGGGTGTATCGCCAAGAGCGTTAGCGATAAAGAGAACACTTATCAACAGCAACATCGTGCTGCACAATAGACCCTTTTTCATTGCCCCCTCCAAACGTTGCAAAGACCGAGAGAGACCGGGAAAGAAATGATCACACCTCGCCCCCGTGAATCGAGGCGAGCCAAAGCTGTATCCGCATCCCTCCTTTCAATCATGAGGGCGGGGAAGCGCCGCCGGCTTCAAGCTGTTCAGCAGATGTAGATAGACCCCAAGCCGCTTCAGTAAAGCCCCTGCGAACTAACGCTTTCTGATTGTTTCCCCTCCACGATGCAACAAAAGATCTACTTACCCCTAGAGAATGAGGCCCACATTATAGAGCATGTCGGGGCTTTATGTCAAGACTCAAGTGGGCCTCAACGGGCCTTAAAATGGGCCTCGACCGGAGGATGAAGGAGACGGCGGGGGGAAATGAAAGGGCCGGCTCGCCGAGCCGGCCCCTGTGGTGGATTCTTGTCCGAAAGCGCGCCGTTCTAGAAGAGGCTCTTGATGGAACCCCAGCTCTTGGGCTCCACGGCCACGCCCCCGTCCCAGTTCAGGTAGAGGTGCGTGAAGCGCCTCACCGGCTCGATCGGGTAGCCGAGCTCGCAAGTCGCGACCTGATACGCGGGGAACGGCAAAACGGCCGGGTTCGCGACCACTTCGATCTGGGTCTGCAGGGCGCTTGTCAGAAAGCAGGCCTGGCGATGCGAATAGACCCAATCGGTCTGGCAGCTGTCCGGATTCCACGCGATGCTGATGCCCGCCCCAAGCGTGCCCAGCTGAACGGTCAGGGTAGCATCCGAGGTTATAGCCGCTCCGATGACGTTCGCGGGATACGCCAGCTTGAACTCGGCGGCGATCAGGCCTCTCGTGCTCGGCAGCCAGAAAAGGTACATGGTAAAGGGCGTGAATCCGGTACCGCCGTAGGTGACCGAGTGGACCGTGCGGCCCACGTCCGCGAAGAGCCCCACGTACGCCGTGTCGGGAAGCCCCGGATAGGGCTGCGCGAAGGCGGAACCCGCGAGGAGCAGAAGTCCCAGAGCAATCAATACCATTCTCTTCATGCTTCGAACCTCCTTGACCGAAATGCCGTTTTGTCGTTCACCGAGCATCCGCGGAAACCCATCGTTCCGCGATTTCCATTCTCGCCATAAGGATAGTACAGGCAGGCGTTCCTGCATAGTCAAATCTTGCGTCCGTCACGGCGTGAGCCTGTTGATCAGCCGCGGGAAGGGTATCGTCTCCCGCACGTGCTGGAGGCCGCAGATATACGACAGGGTGCGCTCGACGCCGAGACCGAAGCCCGCGTGCGGGAAGCTCCCGTACCGGCGCAGATCGAGATACCATTCGAAGGCCTTCTTCGGGAGGCCGTGATCCTCGATCCTCTTCTCGAGAAGCGCGAGATCGTGGATCCGCTCCCCGCCGCCGATGATCTCCCCGTACCCTTCCGAGGCGAGGAGATCGACGGAGAGGCTGAGCCGGGAATCCGCCGGATCGGGCTGCATGTAGAACGCCTTGATCGCCGCGGGAAAGCGGTGCACGAAGACGGGGCGATCGTACTCCTCCGAGATCATCGTTTCGTCGGTGCCGCCGAAGTCGCTCCCCCATTCGAACGCGGCCCCTTTCTTCTTGAGCAGCGCCGCCGCGTCGTCGTACGACAGCCGCGGGAAGGGGGGCTGCACCTTCTCGAGCTTCGAGAGGTCGCGTTCGAGGACGCCGGCGAGGAGCGGACGGTAGCTTTCGAGCGAGCGGCCGACGATCTCGACCATGAATTCCTCGGCGAGTTGGATGATGTCGTCGAGCCCGGCGAAGGCGACCTCCGGCTCCACCATCCAGAATTCGATGAG
>JAFNGP010000002.1 GCA_017885175.1 bacterium | reverse complement strand
TGTGGTGCGGTCGGGCGCCATACGAGGCGCCGGCTCAGACAGTCCTCGCGCGCCGACGCGCGTTGCTTTTCGGGGTACTCCGAGCGTCGAAGGATGTCGGCGCGCTGCGGAACTCGCCGGCTGCCTCGTATGGCACCCGGCCGACTAGATGGCTCTCACAGGCTTCTGATTTCTCGCGGGTAGCGGTTCGGAGAGAGCGTGCGGGCTAGTCTGTCTTCGTGGCTTCTTCAACGATGGCGATTTCTTCGTCGGTCAGGTCATAGAGTTTATAGGCTAATTGATTGATCTCCGCGTCAGTTTCCGCAATCTGCCGCTCGAGCAACTTTCGTTCATGGTCCATTCTGGCTATTGCGAGTCGCTTCTGCAGATCAAGCATGCGCTGAACCAAGGAAACCATCTTGTTGTGATGGGAGCTATCCGAAGCATTGGTGAAATCGATCGGATGGATCGGCAAGAGTTCAATGAACTGCTTGTTAGCTGCGAAGTAGCCGCCATGGAATGTTGTAGTAATGCGCTTGAAATAGAAATCCAAGAGGCGGGAATTAAGCAGCCCGCATAGATACTCGAGACTCCCCTTTTTCTCGTCGCTTGTGATGCCGTAGCCGCCAGTTGTCACGTTGATGAAGTAGTAATTATCGTCCCGGTCGAGATAAGCGGATAACTCAGTAATCATGTAGGGAATCATGAGCTTGGGCTGTTCCCACATGCCGAGATTCTGAGTCCGCCCGAAGCGATACCATTGAGAGTCTTTGAACCTTCCCTTCTCACGTTTCTCAAGCAAGGGCCTGTTTCGTTGCAGGTAGTTCCACGCCATAGGGAATGAAGTCTTCATTTCCTCCTCGGAGTAAAGTCTCGCACTGCGATCCTTGACTTTGTAGGGGAATAGAATCAGAGCCGTTGGGACTGCACTGAAACGGTGAATACTACCACTCCGAACAACATGATTGAGGATCGTATTCTCGATATCAACCCATTCTTCAAGTTCGGCGGAGAATACGGTTATTGTGCCCTTCTTCCTCGGTTTAGACTCCTTAAAGAGATATACAGTATCGGCGCTGGTTTGCTGACCCACGAACATGCCTGTCACTACATCCCGCAATTTTGGGGTCATCTTGCTCAACTTATCAAAAAGGTCAATGCCCTTCCCAATGACGAAATTCCAATCGGCGCGGGTTATATTGGTTGCGTTTACTACGCCTTCTTCGACACTGCCACCAAGCAGCCACGCGTGAAGGTCGTCCACTCTGATGAAAACGCAACCATCGATCCCGGCGCTATCCAAGAAGATAAGACAAGTATATGTTGTGGCACCCCGAAAGACTTGTTGATCACCAAAATGAAGAACCTGCGCAAGGTGCTTGCCATTCGCTATGATTTGTCTCAAGGGCTCGCCATACTGGGAATTGAAGAACTTGTGCGGAAGGATGAATCCCAAGCGGCCCGGTTTCGCCAGTAATCCAAGGCCTCTCTCGGCGAATACGACGTAAATGTCGTAATTGCCGACTGAGGCGGATCTGTAGTGTTGTTTGTAGTATTCCACTTCAGTTGGCGCCCATTCCTTCATGGTCTGAATGCGGATATACGGCGGATTCCCGATCACCGCGTCGAAGCCGCCTCTCTTCATGATCTCGGCGAATTCTGCGCTCCAGTCGAACGCATTGACGCGGTGCATTTCCTCTTCGTCGAACAGGCCTTCTTGGCGGCCTGCATAAAAGTCGGGACCGATGAGGCTATTGCCGCATTTGATATTGGCGCCGAGGTCGGGCAGGGCGCGCTCGTTGAAAATGGCCAGCTGCTTCCGCATGGTCTCGGCGTTTTCGCCTTCGAGCACCTTGAGGAGGAGCGAGAGCTTGGTCACCTCGACGGCCTGGGCATCGATATCGACGCCGAAGATGTTGGTGAGCAGAATGCGCTTGCGCTCAACGGTGGTCAGCCGCCACACGCCGCGATGATCACGAAAAAGCTTCGGTTCCTTCCCTTTGGACCACTTGTCCAGATCCTTTGAATACTGCTCCAAGTGCCAGTCGAGTAGGCACTGATAGGCGCCGAGGAGGAAAGAGCCGGAACCGCAGGCCGGATCGAGAACGGCAAGGGGGTGGCGGTTCGCCGATGGCCGCCAGGCATCAGTGACGCCCGCGACTTCCTGCGGTGTCTTCCCTTCGAGGAGCTTGCCGACGGTGTGCTTGACGATATAGTCGACGATGTACGTCGGAGTGTAATAAACGCCGCCGGCCTTCCGGACGTCGGGTTTCTGCTCGACCTTGGCGTGGCCGCCGGCGGTCAGGCGGATGACGCTTCCGAGGAATCGTTCGTATACCTGGCCGAGAATTTCGGTCGGGAGCACCGAAAACTCATAGGGGCAGTCAGGGTAATAGAGGCGCTTGAAGATGTCCTTGAGGACCTTATCGTCGATCTGTAGCCGCGGAGTGAGCTCATCCGGCGCACCCTCGCGATCCTTTTCCTTGTGGAAATGGAAGAGGCCCGAGTTGTAGCGCTCGTCCGCGCTGTAGAACAGCTCGCGAAGCCTGGCATAGGAATCCGATCCGTTGAGCAGGGCCTGGAGGCGTCCATAGTCCTCGATGCCGCGGTCCTCGCAGATGCGCAGGAAGACAATGCGGTCGATAATGCATTGGACGGCGAAATTAAGCTCGCGCTGCGTCACACCGGAATTGCGCAGCGCGATGTTGCGCGCGAGCTGCTCGCGCCAGTCCTCGATCTCGGCGAGGAAGGCATCGTCGACCGTGGCGGTGCCGCGCTTCTGGGTGGCGGATTCGACATATTTATCGAAGGCTCCCTTGCGAATGGCCTCGGGGGAGAAGATCGACGCGATCTCGTCCCAGCGATCGATGTATTCCTCATAGCGAATTGCGAGAATTCGCGCCTTCGAAGACTTATCGGTGATGACCGGCTGGATGCGCGTGTCGTATACGACGAACTCTTCGAAATCGGTGAGAATGGAAATGGGAAGCTTGGCCGTCCATGCGTAACGCCGCAGCTGAAACGCGGGGCCGGGATCGTCCTTAATATTCACGGCCGGTTTCTTCGCCTCGAGGAAGAAGAGCCTGCGCCCCCCGAGGCGGAAGGAGTAGTCGGGCGCTTTGGTGAAGCCGCCGATCTTGATGGCGTCTTCGTGGATCACTTCTTTCCATTGTTCCGCGTTACCCTGCTCGTTGTCCATGTCCCATCCGAGGGCCTTGAACAGAGGGTCGATGAACTCGCGGCGGACCTGGGTCTCGTTGTATTCGGAGGACATGTAGGCGTCACGGTGCGTGGTGAAGCGTTCGACGAGATCAATAACGATCTTGGGCGCGGGCATCTTCATTCCCTCTGAGGCGGCCTCTTCAGTTCTTGACGACCCACACGAGCTTTCGTTTCAAATCATTGCAGTGGGCGAAGTCTAACACTTTGTCGTGCTGCAGTCTACCAACGACGATGCCCGGCGAGAGTTCCAATTTGGCGGCGAAAGCCCGGATTTCAGCCTTTGTATAGCTGCCTTGCGAGATAAATCGCTTATAATCCCTCGGCGGAATGAGAAAACCTGCGGCCCATTCGTTGGCCTCTTCTTCCTGTTCCCCAAGATGTTTATCGGTCTCCAGGAATATCGACTTCTTGTTGTGCAGGAGCACGTGCGCGGCTTCATGGTAGAACGTGAACCACAGATGATCGTCGGCCTTGTAGCGCAGACTCAGCTGAATGAGGGCCCGATCGGGGGAGAGCCACATCGTTGCCCCGCTTGCGCGAGACTTCGGAAGCTCTGGGACAAAAGCTACGGCCACTCCTGCCTCGGCGAAGATGTCGGTCAATGCGGGTGCAAAAACCTCGGGATCGCTCGTGATGAGCTTCCTCGATGAGTTCAATGTGCTTATGAACGTAGCGCGATCGAATGGTTTCATTTTGGCTTTTTCGGCGGACGAGATTCCTTCCCGCAGCCAGGCCGATAGAGCGCATAGGTCGGGTTTGAACGCGGCGGGTTTGCGGAACGCGATTTGGTGATCGGAGAATACTTGTTCCCATTGCTGACTTGATGCAACTCCGAAGAATTCAAGGAGATTCCTGACGAGCGAGCTTTTGTCCGCATGCTGGGGTATCCACCTGTATTCGATCATCTTCTTGGTTGGGAATCTGCGAGCCCATCTGGCATCTTTAGCGAAGCATTCTTCCTGGTCGTGTCTGGCGCGATAGGTTCTGTAGTCTCTTTCCCGCGCGATCCAGAATTCCGCCGGTATGCTCAGCACCAACTCGAGCTCCAATGCGGTCTCGGGTGTGATCGCCGCCTTGCCATTCATGATCTCGCTGATCGTCTTCTGGGGGCGGCCCATACGGCCGGCGAGATCCGTTTGGCTGATGCTTCTTTCGGTGAGGATTTCACGGAGCGTTTCCCCAGGCGCGGAAACGTCCGTCGGAACATACTCATTGGCAATGCGCTTAATCATGAGTATCAACCACCCCGATGATTCGGACGGCCGTGATCGCCGTCCAGTTGAGGTCTCCGTCCCGCTTTCGCGGAACCGGATCGTTCGCCGGTTCGAAGACGAGCCTGTACGGATGCTCGAGATCGAGAGAGATCTGACCTGCTCGATCGCCTTTCAGTTCATGACAGCGCCCCGGGAGCAATTGCATTACTTCAAGCGTGGAAGCCGCCTTGAGCTCGTCAAGCCGCCGGCGGAGCTTCTTCGCTTGAATCGTCCCCCAGGTCCTTGTCATCGTCTTCGAGTCATTGCATTGCTTTTCTAGTTTTCGCGAGGAAAAAATAATATCCACATTCCACCACCGCACAGATATTTATTAACCTAATGGGTTAATGATATCAAGATTCGTGCCGAGTGTCAATACATATTCATGATGCCGTGGGCTCGATGCCGCGCGACCCGCCGGGAATGGAGTTGCAAACACGGGGGGGAAGCGATAGCATCCGGGGGCAATAACAATGACGATCAGGGAGAATCTCGCGCTTGTTCGTGAACGCGACGCGCACATAGGTGCCGATCGGGCCGGTCGCCGGCCCGGGCGCGCCGGTGCGGATCACAGAGTCTATGCGGGAAATATATATCCGAGTTGCGATCGGTCTCGCGGGCATGGCCGTTCTGTGCGCCCTCCTCGCGCGGCCTCATCTGTTTCGTGTCTCCCGCCGCACGTTCTATCTTCTGCTTTTCTCGGTTCTCGTCGTCACGAGAATCCTTTCCTGGTACGCCGTGTTCACCGTCCTTGGCCACGACGTTCCGTATGACGTCCGCGAGTACTATCTATCTCAGGCGCGGGAGGTCATGAAGGGAGGGCTCCCGTACAGGGATTTCGCGTCCAGCTACAGCCCGCTCTTTCCCTACCTGATGGCCCTTCCCCTGCTCGTCGACGATTCTCCGCAATCGCTGATGATATTCCTGATGATCGCCGAACTCGCGTCGTGCGTTCTCTGGGCAGGGATATGTTTCCGTCTCTTTGCCGATGACGATTGCCGCACGGCTCTCCTGATCTATCTCACGAGCACGATCCCCTCGGCGGCCCTCTTTGCCGGACAGGACGAGATCGTGGGGAGCCTCATCCTCGGGGCCGTCGTCTGGCTGCTCATCAATCGCAGGACGACGGCCGCCGGATTCGGTTCGGCTCTCTTCCTGGCAACGACGAAGTTCATATCGGCGCTCTACCTCGGAGGAGTGTTTCTCGTCGCGGGAGCGCGCAGGCGCTATTTCCTCGCCGCCGCGGCGGGACTGGCGGCCGTCTTGATGCCGTTCATCCTGTCGGGTGTCGATCCGGCCGAGCCGCTTCGGATCGAGGGGGAACTGATCAGCTCGGGCAACCTCCTGTACCTCGCGTCGCGGTTCGGCGCGGCCGATGTGCTGCAACGCTATCCGGCCTATTTCAACGCGATATCGGCTTCGGCTGTCGTCGCTTTCTTTCTGTGGCAGTGGCGCCGATACCGGGTGTCTCCCATGCCGATCCGAAGTCTCTTCGCCTTCTCGTCTCTGCAGCTCATCATCTTTATGCTCCTTTCCCGCAAGAGCTACTTTTTCTACTGGCAGGTCATATTCTTTCCCGCGTGCATCGCCGTCGCCCATGCGGCAGGGTTCGTTTCCTCCCTCCGAAAACGGATTGTCTGGATATGCGCGTTCAGCGCGCTGTTTCAGATCGTCGCGATCGAGCCGTACATTCGCTGGTTCATCGATGACAGAGACCGGTCGTACGCGGCGCCGCGGGGGGACTGGCTGACGGGGGCCTTCGTGCGGTCGGGTCCCGATTTCGCCTTGTTCGTTTTGAACGCGGCCATACCGGTGTTCTATGTCGCCGTCGGGTTGTTTCTGTGGCGTTCCATGAGAACGCGGGCCGCGGATCCGGATTGCCCGCCGGTGAATTCCCCCCGTGAAACGTGAACGGCCGCCGCGTCGAGCCGGTTCGGACTGAATGACGTTGCAATGGATGCGGTGACGCGATAGCATCCGGGCGCCATGACGATGACGATCAAAGAGAATCTCGAACGCGTGCGCGCGCGCGTAGCGCGCACTGAGGCGTGATGTACGAACATCGAAGCCAACCATTGCTGCCGCGGTCGCTCTTCATTCGCCGGCTCTTGCGGCACGGCCTCATCGGCGCCGTCGTNNCCGTCACGAAGACCCACGGCCCGGAGGTCGTCACGCAGGCGATCGAGACGGGCATCGTCGACGTCGGCGAGAACAAAGTGCAGGAGTTTCTCGCGAAAGCCCCCGGCGTGAAGCTCCCCTGCCGCTGGCATCTCGTCGGGCACCTCCAGACGAACA
>JAFNGP010000001.1 GCA_017885175.1 bacterium | reverse complement strand
GTCGAGGCGGAGACAGCTTGATGGGGCGCTACTTCCACTATCGTATGCACCCGTTCTCCATTGCGGAGATGCTTCATACGGATCTTCCCGACTCAAAGCGAATTATCCGACCGCCCAAGAAGGCAAAAGAAAGCGATTTCGAAGCCCTATGGCGGCATGGAGGGTATCCGGAGCCGTTTCTCAAGCGCGACGCCCGCTTCAGTCGCCGATGGCAGACGCTTCGTCTCGAACAGCTCATTCGGGAAGACATCCGCGACCTGACTCAGATCCAGCACATCGATCAANNTCGAAACGCTGGTGAGACTCCTGGCCGATCGCTCGGCCCACCAGCTCGTCTATGGCAATCTGGCGAAGGAAGTTCGCGTGTCTATAGACACCATACGCCGGTGGATCGATATTCTGCGCCAGCTGCATCTCGGCTTTCTCGTCAGGCCGTGGCACAAGAACGTCTCCCGGTCGCTCCGGAAGGAGCCCAAATGGTTCCTGAGGGATTGGGCCTCCATTGAGGATGCGGGAGATAGGGCCGAGACATTTATTGCGTGTCACTTGCTCAAGGCGGTGGACGGCTGGAACGACATGGGTCTGGGCGCGTTCGAGCTCGGGTACCTGCGCGACAAGGAAAAGCGCGAGGTCGATTTCGTTGTGGTTCGAGATCGCACGCCCTGGTTCCTCGTCGAAGTGAAGCATCGGGACGAGTCGCTCGACGCATCCGTCAAGTACTACCAGGACCGGACCAAAGCGCCGTTCGCGTTTCAAGTGGTCGTCGATGCCGAGTACGTGGATGCGGATTGCTTCGCCGCGCCACGAGGCCCTGTCGTGGTTCCCGCGAGAACCTTCCTTTCACAGCTTCTGTAGCCAGGCAATAACAGAGAGCGCCCATGAAGAGGGTCGCATCTGGGGAGCCGGATATTTCATATCCGAAATCGGGGTGCCCTGCGCCCGCCGCATAAAATCTTGACACGAAATCGATTTTCCTGTAAAAAATCCACTATGAAGAAATTGACAAGAGCTCTATTCCTCATGATGATCCTCGGATCGTCCATCTATCCGGGCGCCCTGTCGGCCGAGGAAGACTACAAGACATACACCCTGGGCGAAATTCTGGTTCTGGCCGAGCGGGCCGGCGTCAAGAACGTGGCGATCAATACGGAGATAACGGCCGAGGATATTTCCGCGACGAACAGCCGCACCGTTGCGGAGGCCCTGCAATACATTCCCGGCGTCCGGGTGACGATGGGAAGAAAGATGGAAGCCAGCATTTCGATACACGGCTTCTCTCAGGACAAGGCGCTCATCCTCATCGACGGCGTGCCCTACTACGAGACGAAATACGGCAAGTTCGATATGAATCAGATCTCGATAGAGAATGTGGCGCGGATAGATGTGATAAAGGGAGCGGCGTCGGTGCTCTACGGCGCCAATGCCGAAGCAGGCGTCATAAACATCATCACGAAGAAGGCCGCCGATAGGGCGTCCTTTTCGGGAAGGCTCGAGGCCGGACGGGACGGCGCCGCGTCGGCGTATCTGTCGCATGGGATGAAACGGGGGAGCCTGAGCTACTGGATCTCCTATATGCGCCGGCAGTGGGACGGATGGAAGCTCTCGGACGATTTCACGCCGCGAGTCGGCGTGGTGCAAACGGGCGCGGGGAGAAGGGCGAAGAAGGTCGATACCATCATCGAAGACGGCGGCGTGCGCAACAATTCCGATTTCAGGGCCGACAATGTCTATGTGAAGCTCGGTCTCGAGCCCTCGGAAGATGCCGAGTATTTCTTGAACCTGCACTATTCCGCCTCGGAAAAGGGCGACCCGCCGAACATCGATCTGGTGAAGATATTTCCCGACCGGCCCGCCTTTTCGTCGTTCGACAGGATAGAAAGATATGACAACTGGGGCGCCGATCTCAGCGGAAGGAAGAAGCTGACCCCTGCATTCGGCCTGATGGGCAAGCTCTTCTATCATAACCATACCGACGACTATGTTTCCTACTCCGATGCGGCCTTCGATACCTCGATAGCCACGAGCCGGTATCAGGACTACATCGCGGGCGGCATGGCGATCGGCGATTATACCCTCGCCGGCTGGAATGTCCTGAGGGGCGCCGTCAACTTCAGGTTGGATAGCCACGAGCAGCGCGACGATGAATACCTGCCATTCGAAAAGAGCGCGTCCTATACGGGTTCGCTGGGTCTGGAGGACGAGCTGACACTTCTCGATTCGAAACTCTCCGTCGTGGCGGGCGTCGGCTACGACTGGTTCGATGTCAAGGAGGCGGAAACCAACGAAACCGACGACGATGGAAATTTCGTGCGACAGGTCGCTGCCGCGCTCCCTGAAACGATGACCGAGATCAATCCGATGCTCGGGGCGAGCTTCCTCCTGAACGACAGGACGAGGCTCTTCGCGTCCGTAGCCAAAAAGACCCGTTTCCCCACTCTCAGCGAACTGTTCGGGTCGTCGGGCAATATAAACCTCGAGTCGGAACAGAGCATAAACTATACGGCCGGCATTTCGATGGCCGTCAACAAAGTGCTGAGCTTCGAAGTGTCGCCTTTCTATCACGACATATCCGATCGCATCAGCCGCGATTTCCCGTCCCCCGACGAGCTCTACTATAATGTCGCCGAGATCGAGATGCGGGGGATCGAGATCAATGCGGACATGGATCCCGTGAAGAGCGTGTCCTTCAATGTCGGTTACACCTACATCGAAGCCGAGGACGTCAGCCCCGGCCGGGTGACGGAAAATGTCACCGACGTGCCGGAATACAAGCTGGATGCGAGGCTCGAATATACGGCGCCCTCGCTCGGCTCGCGCATAGCTCTGACCGTGGCGAAATACGGGGACTCCTTCAGCCAGCTGCCGACCCCAACGGATTGGGAGGCGGAGGTTGTGGCGAACGAGGGGTACGCCGTTTTCGGCGCCAAGTTCTCTCAGCCCTTCCTGGTAAAATGGGAGGCGTATCTCACCGTGAGCAATCTGTCCGATGAAAACTACGAACCCGAGAGCGGATATCCGGCACAGGGCAGAACCTTCTGGCTGGGCGTCTCTTACAAGTATTAGAACGCCCCCCCCCGCGCGACATTCTTGATGCTGCATGGAAGTTTGTCTTGACAATTATCCATGATGATGGATAATTGTCGTATGAAGAGATCCCTCGAAACGTTGCTCGACCTTGCCCATTTTCCTCATCGGAGAATCGCGTTCGTGGTGGGGCCGCGCCAGGTCGGAAAGACGACTCTCGCGCAGGCCATGCTCGCGAAACGAAAGTCGAAGGATCTCTACCGGAGCTGGGATGACCTTGGATGGCGCCGCGAATTCGTAAGCGTCCCGTACGGATTCGTCGATGCATATCGTCCCAAGAGCGGAGAGGCAAGACCGCTTGTAGTCCTCGACGAGATACACAAGTACCCACGCTGGAAGACCTACATCAAGGGTCTCTGGGACACCCGCAAGGACCGTATGGATCTGCTGGTGACGGGGAGCGGCCGTCTGGACGTTTACCAGCGAGGGGGCGATAGTCTTCTCGGCCGGTATCATCAGTATCGCCTTCACCCTCTCTCCGTGAAGGAGATCATCGATCCCGAAGGCTCCTCGCCCGAAAACAGTCC